>CAMCII010000382.1 GCA_945874505.1 Bordetella parapertussis
GATATGATTTGGTTTGGCGTGCTGCTGTGCGTCAATATGCAAACAAGCTTTATGCACCCACCTTTTGGCTTCGCCTTATTTTATTTGCGTAGTACTGCAGATAGCCTGTTCAAGGCGGGGTCGTTGCCAGGCAAGGTGCTCTCACGCGACATCTATTTAGGTGCGATTCCTTGGGTTGCCTTACAACTGCTTCTCGTTGCGATTGTGATTGTTTTTCCGCAGACGGTGACGGTATTTTTGGATAAGCCGGTACAGGTGGATCTCAGTACGATTCGTATCGAGATCCCTGAAAATGATCTGCAACAGGACGATGCGCAAAGCGAGCAAGATACCGTCAATGATCTGATGCGTGGTCTCATGAAAGGCAAACAATAAACAAATGACTGATGCGACGACTCAGCCTGTCGCCAACCCCGAAGCAGGCTCGACGAACCAAGCGAGTGCTGCGATAAAGCCTAGCGACCCGGATACCTTGGGTGCTATACCCCTTGAGGCAGAGGGTCCCGCCTTTACCGCTTTAATCAAGTTGCTGGCCTCTGTGTTGGTCGGCGCACTGATTGTCTGGGGAGCTCGGGCCTCACGCCTGATGGATTGGCAGTCTTTTTCGCTATCGGCGGGGTTGGTTTGGGGTGCCGCCTTGGCGATTGTTCTGGTGGTGTATTACTGGATCCTGAAAAGCCGCACTTCGATCAAAAATGGGATGATCGAGCAGACCTGGGTCTGGAAAAAACAAGTGAGCATAGTCGACATACGGCAGGCAAAATTCATTTACTTGCCTGCATTGAGCTGGTTGATTGCCCCGCGCTTGGTGGTACGCACTGGCCCAATCATGACGGTTTTCTACACGGCTCACCCAGATGTGCAGCGCGCTTTTGCCGCGCTGATGTTGGGCAGGTAATATAGCTAAAACCCTCTCACGATCAATAAGGAATCACTGTGTTTAGATTAGATGGCAAAGTCGCCTTGGTGACGGGTTGCGGCACGCTTGGCGAGGGCTGGGGTAACGGCAAGGCGATTTCTGTGGCCTTGGCCAGACAGGGCGCTAGCATCTTCGGTTCTGACCTCAACCTCGAAGCGGCACAGCAAACAAAAAAAATCATTGAAGATGAGGGTGGCGTTGCGCACGTGATCACGGCTGATGCGACGCAAGCCGACGAGGTTAAAAAATTAGTCGACGCCTGTATGGCGCAGTACGGACGCATCGACATTTTAATTAACAACGTCGGTCGCTCTGAACCCGGTGATCCGGTAAGCATGAGTGAGCAGATCTGGGATGATCAGATGGACATCAACGTCAAAGCTGCGTTTTTGGCGTGTAAATATGTGCTGCCCATCATGGAGGCACAAGGTAAAGGCTCGATCGTGAGTATTTCGTCTGTGGCAGGTTTACGCTACGTGGGCAAACCTCAAGTGGGCTACGCGGCAGGTAAGGCCGCGCTGATGCAGCTGACCAAAACCACTGGCGTGTTGTATGCCGAACGTGGTGTGCGTCTGAACTGTGTCGCACCTGGCTTAGTGTTCACGCCTTTGGTCAAGCGCTTGGCTGACAAATATGCCAAAGGTGATTTTGAAGGCTTTGTGGCACATCGCCATAAGCAGGTGCCCGCGGGTTACATGGGTGATGCTTGGGACGTTGCTAATACCGTTGTGTTTTTAGCAAGCGACGAAGCGCGCTACATTACTGGTCAAACGATTGTGGTCGATGGCGGCCTCACTTCAACGACCCCTTAAACTTATTTGTAAAGAGCTTGTATGAATCATTCTCAAGGTAGGCTTGCAAACAAAGTCGCAATTATCACGGGTGCAGGGTGTGTGGGCCCGGGCTGGGGTAATGGCAGGGCGATTGCGATGCGCTTTGCGCAAGAAGGCGCGCGCGTATTCGCAGTGGATAAAGATATGGCTGCGATGACGGACACGCTGGCGTTGATCAAAGAGTTTGACGGTGACGTGACGCCCTACACCTGTGATGTCACTGATAGCAAGGCGATTCAAGGGTTGGTGGCTGCATGTCTTAAGCAATATGGCACTGTAGATATTTTGGTGAACAATGTTGGCGGACCTGTGCGTGGTGGCCCAATCGAGCTGAGCGAAGAAAACTGGGATTCTCAGATCGACATCAATCTTAAGACTGTATTCTTGATGTGCAAATATGTGATGCCCATCATGGAAGCCAAAGGTGCTGGCTCAATCGTTAACATCTCGTCGACCTCAGGTATCCGCTTTTCGGGTGCACCTCAAGTGGGTTACGCCGCAGCAAAGGCTGGCGTCATACAGTTTGGCCGAGTGGTGGCTGTTGAGTATGCCAAAAAAGGTATCCGCGTAAACTCAGTGTTGCCCGGCTTACTACATACGCCGTTGGTTGAAGCGGTGCTTGCAGGTGCGCAAGCCGGTGGCGACGCCGAGGGCTTGTTAAAGCGTAGGCAGGCACGCATCCCGATGTCATTTATGGGCGATGGCCGTGATACCGCCAACGCCGTATTGTTTTTAGCTTCGGATGAGGCACGTTTCATTACCGGCACCGAACTCATTGTCGATGGTGGCATGAGCGCGAAGTGCGATTAGAGTAAACAATCTTACAGACACAGGAGACTAAACATGAAAGCAGCTGTATTAACCAATGAAGGATTTCACATTACCGAGGCGCCAAAGCCCGTCCCAACGGCCGATCAGGTTTTGGTGCGAGTGCGTGCGGCGGGCTTGAATCGCGCCGATCTCGGCGTGATCGGGGGCGGTATGCACGGCAGCCAAGGCGGAGCGGGCACGGTTCCAGGCCTCGAGTGGGCGGGTGAAATTGCCGAGCTGGGTGCCAACGTGAAGGGTCTCAAAGTTGGTGATCGCGTCATGTGCTCTGGCTCGGGCGGTTACGCTGAATATGCAGTGGCTGATTTTGGGCGTGCGATGCCAATCCCGTCTGACTCAATGAGCTTTGAGCAAGCCACTAGCTTGCCGATCGCCGTCACAACCATGCATAACGCGTTAGTCACTGCAGGCGAATTGCGTCAAGGCGACACGGTGCTGATTCAGGGGGCGTCGTCAGGTGTGGGGTTAATGGCCATGCAGATCGCTAAACTGATGGGTGCCAAGACCGTCATCGGCACCTCGTCGAACCCCGAGCGACGCGCACAACTGAAACAGTTTGGCGCTGACTTTGCGATCGACAACAGCGACCCCCAGTGGCCCAAGCTTGCTACCGAAGCAAATGGTGGCAAGGGCGTTGATCTGATTATTGATCAATTGTCTGGCAAGTTTGGCACCCCTAACCTCGAGGCCTGTGCGATTCTTGGTCGTATCGTAAACGTCGGCCGCCTTGCTGGGCGTTTTGCAGAGTTTGATTTCGATCTGCATGCACTCAAGCGCATTCAGTACACCGGCGTAACCTTTCGCACCCGCAGCGTAGACGAAGTGCGCGAGATCACCAGGCTTGCGATGGCAGACTTGGCTGGCCATTTAAAGTCAGGCAAACTCGCGTTGCCAATTGACAGTAGTTATAGTTTTGACAAGCTTGCTGATGCCTTTGCGCGTATGCGTGCAAATCAGCACTTCGGCAAAATTGTTGTCACGATGTAATTGAGCCACAGATGATCCAGACCATCGAGCAGTTGCGCGGCTTATATGCCCCAGCAAAAGAGCGGGCTGTTAAAAAACAGTTGTCAGCACTTGATGTGCATTGTCAGCGCTTTATCGAGCTCTCGCCTTTTGTGGTGATCTCGAGCGTCGGTTTGGACCAAATGCTCGATGCCTCGCCTCGCGGCGGGGCATCTGGCTTTGTCAAAATCGTGGATGCTCACACACTGCTGATACCCGACTCACCCGGTAATAACCGTTTAGATACTCTTGAAAATATTATTCATACCGGTAAGGTAGGAATGTTATTTTTGATTCCGGGTATGGACGAGACCTTGCGAGTGAACGGCACGGCCAGTTTGTCAGCGAATGCTGCAGACCTTGCGCTGTGCACCACTGAGGTGCGTACCCCAAAGCTGGTCATCAAAGTTAATGTGGCTCAAGCCTACCTGCATTGCGCAAAAGCCTTT
>CAMCII010000383.1 GCA_945874505.1 Bordetella parapertussis
ACGATTGCAAAGGCATCACCACCTAAGCCACACGAAACAGGCTCAACCAAGGCAATCGTCGCGGCAGCGGCAATGGCCGCGTCAACCGCTGAACCGCCTTTGAGCAACATCCGCAAGCCAGCCTGCGCCGCGAGCGGATGCGAGGTAGACACCACATTACGCGCAAATACAGGGATACGGATTGAGGGATACGGATTTGACCAATCAAACTGTTTCATAGAAGTGTGCCCAGATAAAAAATTAAAGGCGCCGACACAGAGTGTGCTTCGGCGCCCCGACAACAAGCCTTTGCTAAATGACAGTGAGGGCAGCTTTCAGTCGCCTTGCCATGACGGTGAACTTGGAGTCTACAGACTCTTGTCACGACCCTCACCTTGCCGTAAACGTGCTCTTGTAATGACCCCGACGTTCAAGGTGGTTAAAATTAGAGTGCTGCGTCGCCGCTCTCGCTCGTGCGGATACGAATGGCTTGCTCGACGGGCGTCACAAAAATCTTGCCATCACCAATTTTGCCAGTGCGGGCGGCTTTGACGATCGCTTCAATCACATCGTCAACCATCGAATCGGGGATCACCATTTCAACGCGAATCTTAGGTAAAAAATCTACCACGTATTCAGCGCCACGATACAACTCTGTGTGACCTTTTTGACGACCAAAACCTTTGACCTCTGTGACAGTTAACCCGCTGACACCGACCTCGGCCAACGCCTCACGAACTTCATCAAGTTTAAAAGGTTTAACGATTGCGGTAACTTGCTTCAAGATGGATCCTGTGCGAAAAAATTAGAAAGTTTCACGAAAGCCGTTGGACAAAGGATAACGCCAATCTCGCCCGTACGCGCGACTGGTAATGCGCGGCCCGGGCGGGCTTTGATTGCGTTTGTACTCGTTGATACGAATCAAGCGCAGGATTTGCTCAACCGCGGCACGCTCAAAGCCTGCTGCCACAATCTGCGCCGCAGACTGATTTTGCTCAACATACCGTTCAATAATACCGTCAATCACGTCGTATTCTGGCAAATTGTCTTGGTCGGTTTGATCAGGACGTAACTCGGCTGAGGGGGGGCGCGTAATAATGCGCTCGGGGATCACTTCGGAAAGCGTATTGCGCCAGCGCGCTAAGCGATAGACCAGGGTTTTAGCCACATCCTTGAGCACGGCAAAACCACCTGCCATATCCCCATAAAGCGTGCAATAGCCAGTCGATAACTCTGACTTATTGCCCGTGGTCAGCACCAAGTGACCAAACTTATTGGATAAGGCCATCAACAACATCCCGCGCAAACGCGCTTGAATGTTTTCTTCGGTTGCGTCTAGGGCTTTACCCGCAAACATGGGGCTTAAGACCTGATCAAAGCTCGCGGCCAGATCGGCAATCGCAATCTCTTCGTAGCCAACGCCCAGACGTTTTACCATGTCACGCGCATCGATCTGTGAGATATCTGCGGTGTAACGAGAGGGCATCATCACGGCGTGAACGTTTTCAGCGCCTAAGGCATCAACGGCAATGGCCATCACCACGGCCGAATCAATCCCACCCGACAAGCCCAAAATGACGGTGCGAAAACCGTTCTTTTTGACGTAATCGGCCAAACAGGTGGTCAGTGCCTGCCAGACTTGAGCTTCAACGCTCAGCTCTGGCGCTAAGGCTTGCCCGACCAGGCCCGCTGCTGACGATACGCACGCGACGATGCTGCTGTCGCTCGATACCTCAATCAGACTGAGCGCGCTTACATAATCAGGCAGCCTGTTGACCACTTCGCCACTGGCATCCATGGCAAACGACGCACCATCAAAAGTCAGTTCGTCTTGCCCGCCGACCAAATTGGCGTACACCAACGAGCAACCAGTGCGTCTCACGCAACCTCGCGCAATTTCGAGGCGCTGCGCGTACTTACCAAGGTTATAGGGCGAAGCATTGAGCACGAGAAGTGTATGAGCCCCCTGCTGAGCCGAAGCCTCAGGCGCGGCCTCAAACCAGATATCTTCACAAATGTTGACGCCAAAACAGACGCCACCCACACTGAAGCTCAAGGGTTGTTCACCCGCCGCAAAGTAGCGTTGCTCATCAAACACCGCGTAATTTGGCAATTCGCGCTTGAAATAGGTACCCAAAACGGCACCGTCAACCAACACCGAAGCCGCGTTACGCAGCAAGCCATTTTGGCAGGTCACGTGGCCCACCACGACATGCAGCCCAGTCAAATCCGTCAAGCTAGCGCACAAGTGTTTCAGTACCTGATCGCACGAGGCAACAAATGAGGGCCTGAGTAACAGATCTTCGGGTGGATAGCCCGTGAGCACAAGTTCAGGGGTTAACAGCACCTGAGCCCCAGCGGCGTGCGCCAAGCGGGCAGCCTCAAGTACACGTTGGGCATTTCCTGATAAGTCACCCACTAAAGCATTAATTTGTGCAATGCTGACCTTGACGGCAGACATGAAGATTCCGGTGATACGAGTTATTGTCCGAAAATTATCGCACGCCTGCGAGATCAGCGCAGCACTCTATAATCGAACCATCATGAAAAACACCAAAAACCCTACGCATAATCAGTTTGATAAAAAGTCTGAAGCTTGGTCTGCACGCTTCTCAGAGCCGGTGTCAGACTTAGTCAAACGCTACACGGCCTCAGTCGATTTTGATAAACGCTTGGCGCTGGTCGATATCCAAGGCTCGCTGGCACACGCCAAGATGTTGGCAGCCGTCAAGGTGATTACAGCCCAAGATTTAGCGGATATCGAACGCGGCATGGCTCAGATCCTGAGCGAAATTCAGGCCCAAACCTTCACCTGGCTGCTTGACCTCGAAGACGTTCACCTCAATATTGAAAAACGTCTAGTCGAATTGGTGGGTGACGCGGGCAAACGCCTGCACACTGGGCGCTCACGCAACGACCAGGTCGCAACCGACATCCGGCTGTGGCTACGCAACGAAATCGATCAACTCAGCGACTTACTGAACGCCTTGCGTCGGGCGCTTGCCACTGTTGCACTGCAGCAAGCCGATACAATTTTGCCTGGTTTTACCCATATGCAAGTGGCTCAGCCAGTCACCTTCGGTCATCACCTGCTGGCCTACGCCGAGATGTTTGGGCGCGACGCCAGTCGCCTTCAAGACTGCCGCAAGCGCGTCAACATTCTGCCTTTGGGCGCAGCCGCGTTGGCTGGCACAAGTTTTCCGATCGATCGCCCGATGGTCGCAACACTGTTAGGGTTTGATGACGTCTGCCAAAACTCACTTGACGCCGTCTCTGACCGGGATTTTGCGATTGAGTTTTGCAGTGCCTGCGCACTGATCATGACACATATCTCAAGGCTCTCAGAAGAACTGATTATTTGGATGAGTCCCCGCATTGGTTTCATCGACTTGCCTGATCGCTTTTGCACGGGTAGCTCTATCATGCCGCAAAAAAAGAACCCCGATGTACCTGAACTTGCGCGCGGCAAAACGGGTCGCGTCAATGGCAACTTGGTAGGCTTGCTCACTCTGATGAAAGGTCAGCCTCTGGCCTACAACAAAGACAATCAAGAAGACAAAGAAGGTTTGTTTGACACAGCAGATACGGTGCGCGATACGCTCACAATTTTTGCTGACATGATCGCTGGTATCCAGGTCAAACCTGCTGCGATGCGTGCGGCGGCCTTGCAGGGGTTTGCTACGGCGACAGATCTGGCCGACTACCTGGTAAAGCGCGGGGTGGCGTTTCGTGATGCCCACGAAGCTGTCGCTCATGCCGTGCGTGAGTGCGAGAAAAAAAATTGCGATCTTGCTGATTTGAGTGTCGCTGACCTACGCGTGTTTCATGCCTCGGTTGGCGATGATGTGCACCAAGTACTCACGCTCGAAGGCTCTGTCGCTGCGCGCGATCACGTTGGGGGGACAGCGCCTGCACGCGTGCGTCAGGCTGCTGAAAAAATATTGGCGCAAACCAAATAACTGAGTCGTTTTAATAGTTTGTTCTGAAACCAACAAATTTAGAGCGAACGCATTTTA
>CAMCII010000384.1 GCA_945874505.1 Bordetella parapertussis
AACCATCCTTTGATTCTTAGATTAGTGCGACCACACGCAGCAGCAGCATTCAACGAGTTGGGGTGGAAAGCCGATAGATCACCTGTTGCAAAACGGATCATCGGATACTCTTTAGCGAAATGCGTCACCACCACCTCTCCGGTCTCACCGAAAGGCATCGGCTTTGAACCACCGGGCTCGACAATTTCAACAATAACTTCTTCATCCACGATCAGACCCTCGGCTGGGTCTGAGCCCTCATACGCGATCACACCGAGCTCGGCCGTCGCATACGCCTGGCTCACCTTAACCTGATGCTGGGCAAACCACCCGCGCAGCGAAGGGGTGAGAGCTTCGCCTGAGACTAACGCTTTGCTCACGATGGCATTTAGTGAGCCTTGCTCTAGGCATTTCTCAATCAATATCTTAAGAAACGAGGGCGTTCCGACATAACCGTTTGGCCTAATCTGTAACATCGCCTGCACTTGCTGTTCAGTTTGTCCGACACCACCCGGAAACACCGTACATCCAATTTCGTGAAGTCCGCCCTCTAGGATCCACGCACCTGGGGTACCGTGATAAGAGAAACCGTTATGCACGATATCGCCTGATTCAAAGCCTGCAGCTCGCAAGGCTCGGGCTGAACGAAAATAGTCTATTCGCAGCCCTTGGGGTTCATAGATCGGTCCGGGTGACTGGAAAATTCGGCGAAGCTGGTCAACAGAGACGGCTAGTAGTCCACCAAGCGGCGGACTAGCCGTTTGAATCCTAAGTAGATCTGCTTTTCGAAGAACAGGAAGCGCCGAAAGCGCTTGCAGACTGTCTACGTGATTAACTTGTATAGCCGCGAGTGATGCAGCGTAATAAGGTGCGTTTTTTTTAGCGTGCGTCAAGGCACTTTGTAAGGCGAATACCAAGTCGGCATCGCGTTGCTTCGGTGTGCGCAGCTCTAATGGCGTGAGGGTCGTATTCAAGCAAGTCAACCTTACATTTAAATATAGCGAGATAATTTATGCGAGCCAACGCTTTCGGCGTTTATAGCTCTTTACTTCCTTAAATGATTTGCGCTGTCCGCCGCCCATCCCTAAATAGAACTCCTTAACATCTTCGTTATTCCGCAGTTCTGCTGCCGCTCCATCCATCACGATACGACCACTCTCCATGATGTAACCGTAATCTGCATACTGCAGCGCCATATTGGTATTTTGCTCAGCCACCAAAAAAGTGACGCCTTCCTTTTGATTGAGATCTTTAATGATCTCAAATACTTCTTCAACAATTTGCGGCGCCAAGCCCATCGAGGGCTCATCCAAGAGCATGACACTAGGGTTTGACATGAGCGCACGACCAATCGCACACATTTGCTGTTCGCCGCCCGAGGTATAGGCCGCCTGCGAGGTCCGTCGTGTCTTTAACCTAGGGAAGTATGCATACACCTTTTCTAAGTTAGCACTGATCTGCGCTTGATTTTTTAAGATGTACGCCCCAGCTAGCAAATTTTCTTCAATCGTTAAATGCGCAAAGCAGTGTCGGCCTTCCATGACCTGTACAACTCCGCGCTTAACAAGATCAGCAGGTGTCAAGTTTTCGATCCGCTCTTGCCTCAAGGCGATGGAACCTTTGGTCACCTCACCACGCTCAGCACGCAAAAGATTAGAGATCGCACGCAAGGTCGTGGTCTTACCAGCACCGTTGCCACCTAGAAGGGCAACAATTTGGCCTTGAGCGACCTGCAGCGACACACCTTTCAAAACGAGAATCACGTGGTTATAGATAACCTCGATGCCGTTCACATTTAAAACGATCGCAGGACTATTCATAGACAGCATCTCTTCATGGGGTGTGGAATCTATCCCCGCCGGTCCGATGAGGACCAGCGGGATCCGCCTTACTGCTGGCAGTCCTCTTTAGAGCGACGGGTCATCTTTTTCTCAGCGGCATATTTTTCAGCCGACGCTTTGACCATCGGATCAATCAGACTCTTGTCTGCTTGCAGCCAATCGGACGCCCAAACAAACTTAGCACCATCCCAGGTGTGGACGCGCGCCCACGCAGATCCCATGTGATCACTACAAGTCGTGGCCACCGGACGCATAACGTCTTTGAAACCTAACGCATCCAGATCGGCTTGAGTCAGGTTCAGGTTTTCATAACCCCAGCGAGCTTGCTCTGGCGTGACAGGTTTACCTTTTCCAAACTTCGCCTGCGCGGTACGGGCACCCTCTATTGAAAGCATGGCACCAACAACGCCACGCATATAGAGCACCTGACCAACTTCGTTACGCGGACCGACTCCCTGGCCTTTGTCATACACCATCGATAGAATTTGCTTAACCACATCAGACTGTGGTTCGGCGCCGTGCTGCATCATGACTGCGCTATAACCTTTAGCGGCAGCACCAACATCTTTTAAGTCAGGCTCAGCACCAGACCACCAGGTGCCAAACATCTTCTCGCGAGGGTAACCCACCGCGATCGCTTCACGGATCGCCGTCGGCGTCATGACACCCCACGTTTGTAAAACGACATAGTCAGGTCTTTGTTGACGCACTTGTAGCCAGATAGCCTTTTGCTCAACACCTGGTGCTGGGATTGGAAGTAATTGCAATTGAAAACCGTGTTTTTTGGCACGCTCTTCCATGATTGGCAATAGCTCTTTGCCAAAGGGGCTATCGTGATAGCCAACGGCAATTTTTTTACCTTTCAGCTTGTCCCAACCACCTTCCTTGTTGGCGATGTGCTGCAGCACAGTATCGCCCGCAACCCAATAATGTCCGATCAGAGGAAAGTTCCACTTGAAGATTTCTCCATCAGCTGAATCGCTACGACCATAGCCGGAGGTGATCATTGGAATCTTGTCAGCAGGAATCTTCTCAGTTAACGCGAAAGTGATGCCAGTGGATAGTGGCTGGAATACCGTGGCTCCGCCATGCTTGCCTTTCAACCGCTCGTAACACTCAACGCCTCGGTCAGTCGCATAAGCGGTTTCACACTCTTCAACAAGCGTCATCACGCCATTGATGCCACCACGCGCATTCACAAGCTTCATGTAATCGGCGTAGCCATTGGCAAATTGTGTTGCATTGGGTGCGACTGGACCCGTACGACCGGTCAAGCTAGGAAAAAACTGTACCTTTTCCTGCGCGGTAGCTACCGATGTGCCTACCACTCCCGTCAACCCCGCGGTTGCGAGGGCGAGTCCTAAAGCAATCTGTCGAAATTTCATGGATTGTCTCCTATTGCATTAAACACCGGTTAAAGCAGCAAAAGCCCTAGCTCTCTGGGTGTCGTCAGAGTACTGAGGTACAAAAAATCAATGCGGGAATGGCCAAAGACGTAGCTTCTGTTTTCCGATACTCCAAAGCTTGGCTAACCCATGCGGCTCGGCGATCAGGAACCAAACGATTAACACGCCGAAGATCATGAACTCGGCGTGCGAAATCATTGCGGTCGAAACAGTTACCCCAACAAGACTGCCAACCCAAGGTAGAGCCTGGTTTAGAAATATCGGCAAAATCACAATAAAAGCCGCCCCAAAGAAGCTACCCATAATGGAGCCCATCCCGCCGATAATCACCATGAAGAGCAACTGGAACGAGCGATCGATCGACAACGCGGCCGGCTCCCAAGAGCCTAGGTGCACAAAACCCCACAGGCCGCCTGCGACTCCGATAATGAACGAACTGACCGCAAAGGCGCTGAGCTTGGCATACATCGGTCGAATGCCAATCACCGCAGCAGCCACGTCCATATCGCGAATCGCCATCCATTCACGGCCGATCGCACCGCGCACCAAGTTCTTGGCTAAGAGTGCGAACGTCGCTGTAAAGGTCAGACAAAATAGATATTTCTCAACCGGCGAGTCGATTGTCCAACCCAAAAAACTGAGATTAGAGACCGCAACAGATCCCGAAGAACTGCTGTTGGTAAACCAACCAATTCGAGCAAAAGCCCAGTCGCAAAAAAACTGTGCTGC
>CAMCII010000385.1 GCA_945874505.1 Bordetella parapertussis
AGTAGGCGGATGACGCGGCCGATGTCTTTGATGATTGAGGGCTGGATGCCTTCGGTGGGTTCGTCAAAGATGATGAGTTTGGGTTCGGCGACTAGGGCGCGTGCGATGGCGAGTTGCTGTTGCTGGCCGCCTGAGAGGTCGCCGCCGCGACGTGACAGCATGGTGCGCAACACTGGAAATAGATCGAAAATTTCGTTTTTGATTCGCTGGGCTTGCCGGCTCGGCTTGGTGGCCATGCCCATCAAGATGTTTTCTTCGACGGTCAGGCGGGCAAAAATTTCGCGGCCTTGGGGGACATAAGCCATGCCGAGTGCGGCACGCGCGTGGGGGGCGAGCTTGCTGATGTCGTTGCCATCAAAATGAATGCTGCCCGAGGCCAAGGGTTGTACGCCCATCAGGCATTGCAGTAGGGTGGTCTTGCCCACGCCGTTGCGCCCGAGCAAGGCCATGCATTCGCCCTGCTTGACCGACAGGGTGACGCCGCGCAGGGTGTGGCTGCTGCCGTAGTACTGGTTGATATCTTGAACGTCTAGCATGGCTGAACCTGATGGGTGTCTTGAACGTTTAGCATTGCCTAGCCTGGTTGAAATCTTGAGCGTTTAACATGGCTTAGCGACCTAAATAGACTTCAATCACGCGTTGGTCGGCTTGCACCTGTTGCATGGTGCCTTCAGCTAAGACCGAACCTTCGCACAGCACAGTGACTTTGCCACCCTGCGAGATCTGGTTAACAAAATCCATGTCGTGCTCAACCACCATCAGTGAGTGTTTGCCGCGCAGGTCGTTGAGCAGTTCGCCGGTGCGTTCGGTTTCGGCGTCGGTCATGCCGGCCACGGGCTCATCGAGCAAAAGCAGCAAGGGCTCTTGCATCAACAGCATCCCAATCTCAAGCCATTGTTTTTGACCGTGCGACAGTAAGCCAGCAGGGCGTTTGTGTTCGCCCATTAAACGCAACAGATCAAGAGTGGCAGCGATCTTGTCGCGATCAGTGCTATTCAAGCGCGCAAATAACGTTGATTTCACACCCTTGTTTGTTTTCATGGCGAGTTCTAGGTTTTCAAAAACGGTGTGGTTTTCAAAGACTGTGGGGCGTTGAAACTTTCGGCCGATACCGACATCAGCAATTTGTGCTTCGTGCATTTTGGTGAGGTCGATGTTTTGCCCGAAAAACGCTGTGCCTGAGGTGGGCTTGGTTTTGCCAGTAATGACATCCATCATGGTGGTTTTACCGGCACCGTTCGGACCAATCACACACCGTAGTTCGCCCACGTCGATGTCAATCGATAAATCATTAAGCGCGCGAAAACCGTCAAAGACAACGCTGATCGACTCAAGATACAAGATGGCGCCGTGCGTGGTGTCTACACCGGGGGTTTTGAGGCGGCCGAATGAGGTCTTGCCGCTCGCCCCGTTACTTCGGGTGCTGGCTTCTACAGAATCGTGTGAGGCGATGGTTTGCGTATTCATGCCGTCTGTCCTTTGCGTTGGCTGAGTTTGCGCACCAGGCCCACAATGCCTTGCGGTAAAAAGATTGTGACGAGTACAAAAATTAGGCCAAGCGCATACAACCAAAATTCAGGAAACACACTGGTAAACCACGTCTTCAAACCGTTGATGGTGCCAGCGCCAATGATGGGGCCAATCAGCGTGCCACGCCCGCCGGTGGCCACCCAAATCACCATTTCGATTGAGTTCTCGGTCGACATCTCGCCCGGATTAATAATGCCCACCTGTGGCACGTACAACGCACCTGCGATGGCGCACAGCATTGCAGAGACTGTCCAGATAAACAGTTTGAACCCTAACGGTTCGTAACCCAAAAAGCGCAGGCGACTTTCAGAATCGCGAATGGCCGTAAGTACTCGACCGAGTTTGGATTGTGTGATGGCGCGACCTAACAATAGTGCGCCTAACAAGGCTGATAAGCTGACCCAGTACAACACCGCGCGAGTGCTGGCCGAGGTGATGTCAAAGCCAAGAATCTTTTTGAAATCGGTAAAGCCGTTATTGCCGCCAAAGCCTGTTTCGTTTCTAAAAAATAACAGCATGGCTGCGAACGTCAGGGCTTGCGTGATGATCGAAAAATACACACCTTTGATGCGTGAACGAAAGGCAAAGTAGCCGAATAAAAAGGCAAGCAAACCAGGCACGGCCAGCATCAAAAACATCGCGTACCAAAAGTGTTCGGTAAACGACCAAAACCAGGGATAGGTTTTCCAGCTCAGAAAGGTCATAAAGTCGGGCACAATATCCGCAGACGCTTTACCCGCGCGCATGAGGTACATGCCATGGGCGTAGCCACCCAGCGCGAAAAATAAACCATGACCTAAGGACAAAATGCCGGTGTAACCCCACACGAGGTCGAGGGCGAGTGCTGCCATCGCATAGCAAATAAATTTACCGATCAGACCGATCGCAAAAGAAGACACGTGTAGCGGATGCCCAACTGGAAACATCAGATTAAGCACTGGCAAACAGGCAAACACGCCCACGACGATCGCGATCGCGGTCCAGGCGCGAGGCGAATACAGCGCGGTGGGCGCAGAGGATAAGGAGATTGTGGCGGCGGGCGCCATTGTGGCTACACTCATTCTGCACTTCTCCCTTTGGGTGCAAACAACCCTTGTGGGCGTTTTTGTACAAAGAGCACGATGAATAACAAAATCGCGATTTTGGCGATCACGGCACCCCAGAAGGGTTCAATAAATTTATTCAGAGCACCCAGCCCCATCGCGGCGACGACCGTGCCAGCAAGTTGTCCGACACCGCCTAGCACCACCACCATAAATGAATCCACAATATAGCCACGGCCAAGATCAGGCCCGACGTTGCTTAACTGCGATAATGCAACGCCAGCCAGGCCTGCAATCCCAGAACCTAACCCAAAGGCCAACATATCAATGCGGCCGGTGGGTACGCCGACACAATCTGCCATGCGGCGATTTTGAGTGATCGCCCGCACAAAAAGACCTAGGCGTGTGTGGTTCAAGACCAACCACACGACGATCACGACGCACAGTGCAAAGCCAATAATCACGATACGGTTGTAGCTCAGTGAGAGATTGCCCAAGACCGTCACACCACCACTCATCCAGCTCGGGTTTGCGACTTCGACGTTTTGCGCGCCGAACAAACTGCGCACCGCCTGCATCAGGATCAAGCTGATCCCCCAGGTCGCCAGTAAAGTTTCAAGTGGTCGACCATAGAGCCAGCGGATCACGGTGCGCTCAAGCGCCATCCCCACCAGCGCGGTGACGATGAAGGCGACCGGCAAGGCGGCCACGACATACCAGTCAATCCAGCCAGGTAACCATTGTTTAAACAGCCCTTGCACGAGGTACGTGGCGTAGGCGCCAATCATTAAGAGCTCGCCATGCGCCATGTTGATCACGCCCATGAGGCCAAAGGTGATCGCTAGGCCGAGTGCAGCCAGTAACAGCACGCTACCAAGGCTGATGCCAAAGAAGAGATTGCCCACCCAAGCCACAACGGTTTGATGCCATTCAATTTGAGCGATGGCGGTTTTTGCTGCCGCGCGCACGTCAGCGTCAGGCTCAGAGAAAGCGCCAGCGGCGTTAGGCGTGACCATCGCAGTCAATAGGGGTTTGAAGCTTGCATTTTTGCTGTCGCCAAGTAACGCCACGGCGCGGCGCCGCGTTGAGGCGTCGGTACTTTTAATCGAGCCACTTGCTAGGGCGACATTCAGAGCGCTTTTAATGACGGGGTCTTGCTCGGCTTCCAGTGCACGCTCAAGCAAGGGTGCGCGCGCGGGATCTGCTTCTTTTTGTAGACGTTGTGCAGCAGCCAAGCGCACAGTGCGCTGAGGCGAAAATAACTCTGCGCTTGCAAGCGCCGCTTGAAGTGCACTACGCAGCCGATTGTTCAGCATAAATTGCTGAGCATCTGCAGGAGCCACAACTGTTTCACCGGTTGTGGGGTCAAGCGCTTTACCT
>CAMCII010000386.1 GCA_945874505.1 Bordetella parapertussis
TTTATCATGATTTAGCAGTCTACAAATTGTTCAGTGCGCCGGGGTTGAGGCAGTTTTTCTTGTTCTGCAGCACGCTCAAGTTCAAGCTTAAAGATAGAAACGTCGTTTGAACCAAGGTCGTAGATTTCCATCCACGTCACCTGTCCAAGCTCATCAGGTGAAGGGCGCTTCATCACCTGAGCCCCCAGTTGCAGAAACTGTGTTTGCAACCGCATTTGCATCTGTTGCACACGCATCTTAAGCTCAGGATACTCGTCAGGCAAGAATTTATAGTACACGAACAGTTTCATTTTTTTCTCTGCGAAGCATTGCTATTTCGGGCAAAGAGCGGGTCACAATTAGGGTTTACCCAAGCCATTCCAGCGCTGCACCAGATCGGTCTCTAAGCCAAACAAATCGAGTACTCGCCCAACAGTGTGATCGATGATCGCGTCGATCGATTCAGGCTTGATATACAGGGCGGGCACTGGCGGCATCACAATTGCGCCGTTTTGTGTCACCTGAAGCATCGATTTCAAATGGCCGGCATGCAACGGCGTTTCACGCACAAGCAACACCAGGCGACGCCGCTCTTTAAGCACAACATCGGCCGCACGCGAGATAAGATTTCCGGTGATGCCCCAAGCGATTTCAGAGAGCGTATTGACTGAGCATGGCGCGACGACCATACCGAGTGTCATAAACGACCCCGAGGCGATCGTTGCGCCGACGTTTTTTGCTGAATGCACAACGTTGGCCATCGCCTGAACCTGAGCGGGATTGAACTCGGTCTCGGCTGCCATCGTCAATTTTGCCGAGTCAGTCAAGACCAGATGCGTCTCAATATCCGTCGCTTGTAGCACTTGAAGCAACCGTACACCGTAGGCGGTGCCTGAGGCGCCCGTGATGGCGACGATTAATCTGCGAGGGGCCTGCGACATGATGCTTTATCCAATATTCGTAGCCATACACTGAGCTTGTGCTCTATAGTTGAGCATAACAAATCGATTCAACCTAGGAGACTCAGATGATTCAATGCAGGCAAAACTTCAGTTTACAGGCTCTGCGACTGCTGGCAGCGCTGACGCTAGGCTTAGGATTCCAGACTGGGTTTGCGCAAGCGCCGTCTAACTATCCGACCCGTCAACTGACAATGGTCGTGCCGAACGCGACCGGCGGTACCAACGATATTGTGGGACGCATCATCGCCCTCGAACTTGCTGAAGAATTTAAGCAGTCGGTTGTACTGGTCAACAGGCCAGGGGCTGGGGGCAACATCGGTACGGCACAAACAAAAGCGGCTGCGCCTGACGGCTATACGTTACTGATGACAGTCAACAGCGTTCAAGCGATTAACCCAGCGTTGTACAAAAATGTCGGCTTTGACCCTGTTAAAGACTTTATTCCCATCACCATCATTGGCAGCGTACCCAATGTACTGGTCGTGCACCCCTCCTTTGCTGCCAAAACACTGACTGAGTTTTTAGCCTTGATCAAAGCCAACCCTGGCAAGTATCAGTATGCGTCAGCGGGCAACGGAACGCTCAATCACCTGCTAGGCGTGATGATGGATCAAATGGGTGGATACAAAATGGAACACATCCCTTACAAGGGTGTTGCACCAGCTATGGCGGATGTCTTAGGTGGACAGGTGCCCATTGCCTTCGCTAGCCTACCCTCTGCGCTGAGCAATATCCGCCAGGGTGAGTTGCGTGCGCTAGGCGTCAGCACGCCTAAGCGTTCGCCGTCCCTACCTGATGTCCCAGCCATGATTGAACAGATTCCTGGGTTTTCGGGTGAGCTCTGGGTAGGCTTGTTTGCGATTGCTGGTACACCGCCTGAGGTGGTGAATAAGGTTTATCAGGCGACGGCCACAGTGATGCAAAAACCCGCTGTTCAAAAGAAACTGATGGACCTTGGCCTTGAACTTGCCTTTGATACGCCTGCCCAGTTCAAGGCGCGCTTAGACCAAGACATCGTCAAATGGGGCGCGATTGCGAAGGCCTCGGGCGCAAAGGTTGACTGAAGGTATCTCGCTACTTAATCAACCGTTCACTCGCGATACGGGCGCCTTCAGCCAGCGTCCGTAACTTAGCCCAGACTACGTCGGTTGCAACTCGACCCATACCGGCCGAGGTATCGAAACCGCAGTCTGTTCCTGCGAGCACGCGTGTTGGGTCACCGACCTCTGCCGCGCAGCGCTCGAGGCGGTCAGCAACCACCTCAGGATGCTCAACGAAGTTCGTTAAAACGTCAATGACACCCGCCACAATAATTTGATCTTCTTTCAACGGGTGCTTGCGCAAGACTGTCATCTCGTGGGAATGGCGTGCGTTGGCGAAGGGCAATACAAACCCACCGACATTTGTTTGACTGATGGTCGGCCAAATTTTTTGTAAAGGGACATCGCAATCATGCGGGCCTTCATAGTTGCCCCAACACACGTGCATACGCACGCGATCGCGTGGGATGTTTCTGAGAGCAACATTTAGGGCGGTGACAACGCGCTCGATAAAACCGATAAATTTTGCGTCGGATTCATCGTGATACGAAACATGGCGCTCTAGCGCTAGATCAGGACAATCGATTTGCAGGATAAAGCCGTTGCTTACGATCGCTTCATATTCAAGGCGTAAGGCTTCAGCCAGCGCCGCCAGATACGCTTCTTCGGTATCGTAATGTTCGTTCTTGCACGCAGAAGCGATGATGCCCGGCGAAGGCGCCGTTAAAAAAGCCTCTGTGAATGTTTTGGATCGTCTAGCCAGTTCGGCTTTGAAGTCAACCGCCTCTGACGCGGCGAGCGCCGGATCAAGATACTTCACCTCGCCCGTAACGCGTGGTGGCAAGAAGTTACTGACCGCCACCTTATCGCCGGCTTGGTTTGCCATCATCTGCTTAAATTCAGGATAACGTTCGACGTCACCGCGCGACCAACGCTTCCAGCTACCTGAAAAACCGGACATGCGACGCTGAACGTACAGAAAAAAACCTTCGCGCTGCTGTTCGCCGTTATTGCCGACGTCAATACCATTCGCCATTTGATTTTCGACACTGGCTTGCATCGCTTGATGCCCAGCTCGCTCGAGTAGTGCCTCGTCGACTGGCTGGCCGTTCGCGCGTTGCGCATACATCTGGACCAGAGCAGCGGGACGCGGCAGGCTTCCCGTGTGGGTCGTCAAAATTCTTTCGCGGCTATGTTGCATGATTAATTTGTATTCCTGTTGGTTTCTTTGACTGCGTCCCGAACCTGAACGCGGGAGGCGTAAGAATTAAATTTAAAACGAACGGGATTTCTGCGTATCCCTTCTATTCTTTCTTTCTACGCCTACGTTCTGCGCTCTCCTTCTACGCTTACGTTCTATGCTTTCTCTCTACGTTTTAACTTAAAGGCTTGAAGCGAGATCAGCCTGCACTCTCATGCGCTTGATTAGATCGGTTAGATCAGCCTCGGTCAACTGATTCGTCAGGCTTGCACAAACAAGGGTATGGGTTGGCATTTTATTTTGTTGGCGTACGGGTACGGCCACGATGGTGACGCCGGCAATGTAAGTGCCGCGATCAATACTATATTCATTCTGCATGGCTTGTTGCACTTCGAGATACCAAGTGTCGAAGTTGATCGAGCCGTCCCACCTTAATTTGGCAAACTGAGCCTTCAGCTCGGCGCGAGACTGTTGACTGAAAGCTGCGACCAGCCGCCCGGTAGCACTTAATAACGACGGAAACACACTGCCAACATCGACGTGGAGCCTGAAGGGGATTGTCGAGCGCGATAGCGCAACAACGACCATCTGATCTGCGTCGGACACATCGACAGCGATAGCCGTAACGTTGTAGGCGGTAGAGAGTTGGTCGAGACCGGCCTGAATCAGTGCAGGAAAGGCATTGGAGTCAAGGGCGCTGCGCGCGAGTGCGAGCATGCCGATGCCAAGCCGGTAGTGTTTGGTTTGGCGATCAAAG
>CAMCII010000387.1 GCA_945874505.1 Bordetella parapertussis
GCAACTCGCATGAAGAACACCTGCGGCAGTTCAATGCGCTGGCCGCGCAGGTGCAAAAAGTAACGGTCGTACAGCGTTTGCAGACCAAGGTAGTCAAACTGCAGATCGCGACTGGCATCCAGTGCTGCTGCCAAGCGTGGTAAATCAAATCGCGAGAGCTCTGAGTTCAGTAAGCCGCCTTCGACTCCGCGTTTGATGAACTTTGGAAAATATGTTGCATACCGGGTGTTCATCTCTTCTTGAGCCACTTCTTCGCTTAAGACTTCTTTGCGGATTGTGTGCAGCAAGAGGCGAGCGGTGACTTTGCTGTAGGCTGGGTCGTTTTCGACCATGGCGCGCGCGGCCAAAATGGCAGATTTGTAGACTTCGTCAGCAGGTACGCCGTCGTACAGATTTTTGAGTGTTTCTTTTTGAATCGTTGCCGTGTCAACAAACTCACCTAAGCCAAAGCCAGCCGCTTCAATCGTGGCCTGTAGTTTGGCTAGATCAAGTGGCTTGCGTACGCCGTTTTCAACCACATTAAGGGTAGGGGCTTCGGTGGGGGCGGCTTCGGCTTTACCTTTTGAGCGCTCTTGGGCGCGACGTTCGCGGTACAGCACATATGAGCGGGCGACATCGTGTTCGCCCGAGCGCATCAATGAAAGCTCGACCGCGTCTTGGATGTCTTCAATATGGAAGGTGCCACCGTTGGGGCGGCTGCGCATCAGGGCCGCGACAACTTGATGGGTGAGTGAGTCGACGAGTTCGCGCACGCGTGCCGACGCGGCGCCTTGGCCACCATTGACTGCCAAAAAGGCTTTGGTCATGGCAATGCCGATTTTGCTAGGCTCGAAATTGACGACTGCGCCATTGCGGCGAATGATGTGATATTGGGCCCAGGCTGCCTCGCCTGTTGGCATCGCGGTTGCGATGAATCGGTGCTGAGTGGCTTGGCGTT
Source organism: Bordetella parapertussis (assembly GCA_945874505.1). Lineage (GTDB taxonomy): Bacteria > Pseudomonadota > Gammaproteobacteria > Burkholderiales > Burkholderiaceae_B > Zwartia > Zwartia parapertussis_J. The sequence goes on from CAMCII010000387.1 coordinate 938, forward strand.
CGACGGGATTTGTAGTTGTTTGCATTAAGTAGGGCTCCTGCGGTGCTAGCGTGGCCTGCGCCACGCTGAAAATTCAATAAGGGTCGAGCAGTTAGTGCGTATTGCTGTCGTACGACAGTCATTAATCTGTCACAAGCGCTCTGGACAGGATATCTTTGTCGTGGGGCGGGGGCGAAGGTTAACACTACATATGGTGTTTTTAAGAACTATCTGCACTAATTCTAGTAGTTCAAGCGTATCTGCGCAATAGTCATGTTTTAAATTGAATGCTAAGTGTTAACCCTTGAAATTATTCAAAAAATATGGTGTGAAATGAAACGAAGTGAGCACTTCGCGGGACACCTATGCAGAATTTGGCTATCCCCCGAACGTGGGATATCGAAAGTTATTTTTTGTTTTGAACAAAGTGTGGCGAAAATGCAAAAAAAATTGGTTTCACGATGCAATTTCAATGCCAATATTGTGTTGACCACGTGGTTTTGCTGCAATATGTCGGGGTCACCTCTAGATATTTTAGTGGTGCGATCAATGTCCGCGCACGAGCCGTTTTTTAAGGCTGGGGCGGCATTTTCGAATGGATAGAGATAACACTAGTTGGGGCAGCAATGTTTGATCGGAGCGTGGGCAGATGGTTGGTGTTTGGCTGCTTGGGGTTGTTGGCAGCCTGTGGGATTCCCCGTCCGCCTGATTATGCGTTGATACCGGCGCCCGATGGTTTGATCGAGCCAGTTTGTGTGACGCCGCCAGTCCAGCATCCGTTGATCGGTAGTTGGTACATTGTGCGCAAGCAAGCTGGGGTCGCTGGAGAGATTCAAACGCTACTGACCTTGTCAGCAGATGGCAAACTGCGCCAGCAGACGCGTGTGAAGCAGGGGCGCAACATCCGCTCTGAATTGCGTGAGACGGGGTGCTGGGATGCGCCCACGGGCAAGTTGGTGGCGCGGGTCAGTCGCTCTAACGGTGAGCTGGTTGATTACCGGGATCCGGTTTATACCAACACTTATATCATCGAGCGTAATGATTCGACTCGGCTGACGTACCGTGAAGATCGGCCTAACAGTCGGCCTGAGGTGGCACAGAAGGTGCCGGCTGGTTTTCGGCTGCTGTAAACCATAGATCGCACGCACTGCTTTGCCTTTGATTACGCACGCACTGCCTTCCTCTTGTTTACGCACGCACTGCCTCAGCCCCGGCGCTGGTATTTTGGCTGAGCAAAATACGCAGCTCTGTCACTGGTCAGTGCTGAGGTGGTGGCAGGCGGCGGTGGCTGGGGTAATGTCTTGCGGTTAGATGTTGGCTAGGCGGGCTAGCACTGTTTCTTTGCCTAATATTTCTAAGACGGCGTCTACGGCTGGGGTTTGGGCTGTGCCGGCTACGACTACGCGCAATGGAATGGCGAGTTGGGGCATTTTTAGGGTGTGGGTGGTCAGCACGGTTTTGATCAGGGCGGCAAGGGCTTCGCGGGTCCAGGGGGTTTGTGCGGCTTGGATCGCGAAATCGCGTAGGGCGTTGCGGGCGGGCTCTGTTAGGTGCTGGGCGATCAGGTCGCTGGCCGCTGGTGTGAAGGGGCCGCAAAAGAGCATGGCGCCGTCGGCGAGTTGTTCTAGGGTTTCGGCGCGGTCTTTTAAGAGTTTGACGACGGCTGATAGGTCGACTTGGGCTGGGTTGCCGCCGCGGGCGGTGATGCGGGGAGCAACGGCTTGGGCGAGTGCGTTGTCGTCGCTCTGCTTAATATAGTGGGCGTTGACCCAATTGAGTTTTTTGGGATCCCACTGGGCTGCTGACTTTGAGAGGTGCTGGGGGTCGAACCAGTCAACGAGTTGGACGCGCGAAAATAGTTCTTCGTTACCGTGGCTCCAGCCGAGGCGTGCCAAATAATTAATCATGGCCTCGGGTAAGTAGCCGTCTCGGTCGTATTCCATCACGCTTACAGCGCCGTGGCGTTTTGAGAGTTTTTCGCCGTCGGGGCCTAAGATCATCGGCACGTGGCCGTACTCGGGGACTGGGGCGCCAAGTGCTCGCAAAATCGTGATCTGTCTGGGGGTGTTGTTGACGTGGTCATCGCCTCGCAAGACGTGAGTGATGCGCATGTCCCAGTCGTCAACGACCACGCAAAAATTGTAGGTAGGGGTGCCATCGGGGCGGGCAATGACTAAATCGTCAAGTTCGGTGTTCTCAAAACTGATCGGGCCTTTCACCAGATCGACCCAAGCGGTTGCACCGTCTTGGGGGCTTTTGAAGCGCACGACGGGTTTGCGATCGGTGGGTACTGGGGGCAGGGTCTTGCCCGGCTCAGGGCGCCAGGTGCCGTCATAACGTGGCTTGGCGCCTTTGCTGCGCGCAAGGGCTCGCATCGCTTCGACTTCTTCGTTTGAGCTGTAGCAATGATAGGCGGTACCCGCAGCCAGCATGCTTGCGACGACGGCGCGATAGCGCTCCATATGCTGCATTTGATAGAACGGGCCTTCATCTGGGGTCAGGCCCAGCCAGTTCATACCGTCAAGGATTGCCTGTACTGCCTCTGGGGTCGAGCGTTCAAGGTCGGTATCTTCAACGCGCAAAATAAACGTGCCACCAAAGTGGCGCGCGAACGCCCACGAAAATAAGGCGGTGCGCGCCCCGCCCAAGTGTAGAAAGCCCGTGGGCGAGGGGGCAAAGCGCGTGCGAACCGGAGTTGAAGCAGAAGTCATAAGTGAGGCAATTAAAGTTTATAAAAAACGCAAATCGAATATCGGGAAATGCGCGTACGTCGGCGCGACTAGTCAATCGGGAACATATCGATCTCGAAAAGAAACGAGTTCGAAAAACATCACTGGTCTACACCAAAACGCTTTGTAAAAACTGCGAAATATCAGAGATTTCTTCGGGGCAAACGGAGTGCGGCATTGGGTAGGTGTGCCACTGCACCTTGTAGCCAAGTTCTTGGAGCTTGGCGCGCGAAGTTTCGGCGCGTTCGGGGGCCACGACTGGGTCGTAGGTGCCGTGCGCTAAAAAAATAGG
>CAMCII010000388.1 GCA_945874505.1 Bordetella parapertussis
TCAATCTGCTGGCCAACCCGCTTGGCAAGCGCTGCGTTCACTGGCACAAGCTTTTTGCCGGTTGAGTGGGCTAGCACTTCAACCATGCAGGCGCGTTCAAGAAAATACAGGTCGTCGTAGGCGTAATCGATGCGGTCGTTACACACCACCACCCCGTGATTACCCAAAAAGGCGATATCTGCCTTGCCCATGGCGTGGGCGATACGTTCGCCTTCTGAGATATCCAAGGCCAGGCCGTTGTAGTCTGGGTCAATGGCAATGCGCTCGTGAAAACGCATCGCGTTTTGTGACAAGGTGGTATCCAAGGCGCGGTCAGAGGTTAGCGTAAGTGCCGTGGAGTAAGGCATATGGGTATGCATCACACAGGCTTTTTTGCATATTCGGTGAATTGCCGCATGAATAAACATGGCGGTGGGTTCGACCGCGTGTTTGCCGGCTAGGATATTGCCTTCGCCGTCAATCATCACGATGTCGTCGGCGGTGATCTCGCTCCAAAGCAAACCACGGGGGTTGAGCAAGAAGCGACCCGAGTGATCTTGCAGCTCGACGCTGAAGTGATTGCACACTCCTTCGGCTAAACCGTGGTGCGCGGCTGCCCGTAAGGCAAGGGCTAAGTCGGCTCGTAGGCGGGTCACAGAGGGCGAGTCAAAGTCTTGTTGGTACTTGGTCACGGGTAATGGCCTATAAACGTGAGATTTGTTGGGTCAGTGTTACGAAAAAGGCGATTCAGGTGCTTGAATTATAGAGCAGAAACCGCATTACAATTCACTTTGGTTGCGGGAGCGCTGTTGGCTACCCCCGCATTAACGCTAAAAGAGCACCAAATTTTGACGACAGACCAAACCCACCCCTTGCCCAGTGAACGCAGCTTTGGCCTGCTATTTGGCGTGGTGTTTACCTTATTAGCAGCATATGGCTGGTTTTTTAAGAGTTGGCCCTCGGCGGTTCTGCTTTCTCTCGTCGCCATAGCAGTGGCGTTTGTCTTATTAGGCTTTGTGGCGCCTAAGGTCTTGCGCCCTTTAAATTGGTTGTGGTTTCAACTCGGGCTGCTGTTGGGCAAGATCGTCAGCCCTATCGTGTTGGGTGCGATCTTCTTTTTAATGCTGACGCCGGTATCTCTGGTGACCCGCCTGTTTGGCCGCGACGAATTGCGTTTAAAGCGTAAAGCCTCGCAAACCAGTTATTGGCTTGACCGCGCGCCACCGGGCCCCGAGCCCGAATCCTTTAAAAATCAGTTTTAACTAAAGAGCACGGCTATGGGTTCATTTATAAAAGAATTGTGGGCGTTTTTGCGGGTACGTAAAAAGCTGTGGTTAGCCCCAATCATTATTGTCATGGTGTTGCTGGGCGGCCTGTTGATTTTGGCCCAGGGCTCGGTGATTGCACCGTTTATCTACACTTTGTTTTAATCCATGAAAATTCTGGGTCTTTCGGCGTTTTATCACGACTCGGCTGCCTGCTTGGTGATTGACGGCAATATTGTTGCCGCCGCGCAAGAAGAACGCTTTACGCGTAAAAAGCACGACGCTGGGTTTCCGACCCAGGCGGTGGCGTATTGCTTGGCCGAGGCGGGTATTGCTGCCACCGACCTAGATTACGTGGTGTTTTACGACAAGCCTTTTTTAAAGTTTGAGCGTTTGCTAGAAACGTACCTGGCCTTTGCGCCAAGGGGCTTTAAAAGTTTTGTGACGTCTTTGCCTGTTTGGCTCAAAGACAAGCTGTTTCAAAAAACAATGATCGCCAAAGTGTTGAACGAGCAGTTTGGTGGCGACATTGATTGGACAACACGCTTGTTGTTCTCTGAGCATCATTTAAGTCATGCGGCATCGGCGTTTTTCCCCTCGCCGTTTGAAGAGGCTGCTGTGCTGACGATGGACGGCGTGGGTGAGTGGACCACCACTTCGCTTGCGATTGGCCGTGGCAATCAGTTGGCCGTACATAAAGAGATTCAGTTTCCGCATTCGTTGGGGTTGTTGTATTCGGCCATCACGTATTACACCGGCTTTAAAGTGAACTCGGGCGAATACAAGGTCATGGGCTTGGCGCCGTATGGCGAACCCAAATACGCCGATCTGATTAAAGATAACCTGATCGATATTAAAGAAGACGGCTCATTCCATTTAGATATGAGCTACTTCAACTATTGCACCGGCCTGACGATGACCAACGAGCGATTTGATACGCTGTTTGGTGGCCCGCGCCGTGCTGCAGAAAGTCAGTTAACCCAACGCGAGATGGATTTAGCCGCCTCAGTGCAAGCAGTAACCGAAGAGGTGGTGATTAAGTTAGCCACGGGTATCCGCAAATCAACCGGCCTGCGTAACCTGTGCTTAGCCGGTGGTGTGGCCTTGAACTGTGTGGCCAATGGCAAGTTGTTGCGTAAAAATATTTTTGACAATATCTGGATTCAACCTGCAGCCGGCGATGCTGGTGGAGCAGTGGGTGCGGCCTTGGCGGCGTATCACATGATGTTGAAGCAGCCCCGCACAGTGAACCCTGCCGACAGCATGAAGGGCGGCTATCTTGGGCCTGAATATAGTCAGGCTGATATTGAACAGCGCCTGACCAAAGCTGGTGCAGTATTCACCACCGTGTCTGATAGCGAAATGATTACGCTAACCGCGCAGGCCTTGGCAGAAGGCAAAGCCGTAGGCTGGCATCAAGGCCGCATGGAATTTGGCCCGCGCGCCTTGGGTGGGCGTTCAATCATTGCCGACCCGCGTTCAGAAGCAGTGCAAAAGCAATTAAATTTAAAAGTGAAATATCGCGAATCGTTTCGCCCGTTCGCACCGAGTGTGTTGCGTGAAGATGTTTCAGAATGGTTTGATATCCAGTCTGACAGCCCCTATATGTTGCTAGTGGCCGATGTGGCCAAAAGCAAGCAGTTACCGATGACGCCTGAACAAGAAAAATTGTTTGGCATTGAAAAACTCAACGTACCACGCTCACAAATCCCAGCGATCACGCACGTAGATTATTCAGCACGCATTCAAACCGTGCACGCGCATACGAACCCCAAGTATTTTGACTTGATCACCAAGTTTAAAGAACTGACCGGATGCCCGGTGCTGGTGAACACTTCGTTTAACGTTCGGGGTGAACCGATTGTGTGTACGCCAGAAGATTCGTTTAATTGCCTGATGGGCACTGAGATTGAATTTTTGGTGGTGGGTAATGCGATCATGCGCAAAGAAGATCAAGATCCGGCGCTGATTAAAGATTATAAGAATGCGTACGAGTTGGATTAAGGTTTGACTTCGCGGCGGCGACACCTTCTCGCCGACTCAATGTTGAATCCCTGAGCGAGTAAGGGATTTTTCAATATCTCTCTTTTGATGCAATAAACGCCAAGCGTCAATTTGGTCGTGGTTTTCTGTGTAGAACAACAGATAGGGATACTTGCTCAGTGGCCATGCCCGAAGCCCAAGTAGGTTGAGATCATTTCCTGCTTTAGGTGATCCTGTTTTGGGAAACTTTCCAATTTGCTTGTACGCTTTAGCGAGCGCATTCAAACAACCATCAATCGCCTGTTCAGCAAACTGCTGCTCGTAATTCAGAAGTGCGTCAGCCAGGTCATCTCTCGCAACCTCGCTTAGATATATTGGTTTAATGATCACAACCCCATCCGCTTCTTAGATTCTTGTCTAAGCTTCTCGATGAACGAATCGTTTAGGAGGGTTGTTTTGGGTGAAATGGCGCCTTCGATTAGCATGGCGCGCAATTGGGCTCGAGCGCCTTCAATAGCGGGCTGATCATCGAGCGATGATGAGCCGTGTTCAGGCTCTGAAAGTGTATGTACTAAATTTGATGACATTGCGAAACCCTCTCCTTTCTATCGTCCTGTATTTTGACAAATTAATGCGAGGATGTCTGGTTCAAATTGTAACTATGCATGAGGGATTTGTGACTCTCACTACAGTTGTTGATCTAACAAAA
>CAMCII010000389.1 GCA_945874505.1 Bordetella parapertussis
CACGGACTTCGACCCATATCACTGGTACAGACTCACAGAGACTATCCGCCCCCAGAGACAAAACCTTCACTTTTACCGCCCCGAACCCCCGTATCCACAGTCCGCAACACTCCCCACAGATCCGCATGAACCCAAACCTGTAGGCAAAAAAATACCAACCTCGAAGGGTTGGTATTTGCGGATAATGGTGGAGCCGGGGGAATTGACTAGGACCTGAGGATGCTCGATCCCTATTGGAACCTTTGTCGAGACAGCGTCGCCTGAGTGATATCACGTCTTGGATGCAGGATTCGCCAAAGTTCCACGTGATCATTTTGGATCTCATAGAAGATCTGATGTGGAAAACGTTTCAACGCCCAAGATTTGATGCCCTCGATGTCTAATTCGAGTGCTGGACGCGGAGACCCAATGTTCGGGTGTTGTCTTAAGCGAGCACACGCTTCATCAATTTCACTAGCGAAATTTTCTGCGACCGCTGTGCCGGCCAGTTCGCGGTAGTCACAAATGACATCGTGAACATCTGCGATGGCGTGGCGGTGTGGAGCGATTGTCCTAACAGTCATGTTAAAGCTTACCTCTTGCTAGAGCCCGCAACCTTTGGAAGTATTCGGGAGTGAGAGGATCGCAAAGGGGCGAATTTTTACCAGCAAGCAATTGCTCACGCAGCCATGTTCGGTCTTGCTGAATCTGAAAGCTATTTGAGTCGTGATCATCATCATGGTTAGCCTCACGGTTGTAAGGCTTCGGCTCTGCTAAGGTATTTTGGGATTTAGGCAGTTGTAATGACACGGCTTTGGACTCCTGAATAGACTTTCAATTCTGAATGATTTTTAGCTGACTGTCTGTTTCAATTTGTAACCGTCCTGCCTTTCGAATCACCGCTGCCGTTGCACGCTGCTACGGGATTTGACCGGTGAAGACATAAAGACCGTTCCGTTCGGTTGGCCTTTGGGCATGCTATGGGCTGCACATCTTGAAAGTGGAATGTGGGACGTACGTACGAGGTTGAGCACACGCATTTCTCGAGTGTTGTTTGTGCTCGATGGAGACGTGATGGTTTTACTGTATGGTTTCATCAGGAAAGAGCAGGCGCTTTGATGCACTCATCTAAGTCGAGCGCCAGTAACTGGCCGGAGGTGCGGGCGAAACAGTCCCCACTTTATAATTTGGTCATAGCAAACACCTCAGCGAGCAACAAATGAATATTGCCTTTATCGGTTTAGGACGTATGGGTTGGCACATTGCCGCTCACCTGGCGCGCGCTGAACACAGTTTGTCGGTCTACGATGCCGCTAGCAACTTGCCAGACGACTGGGTAAAAGCCTTTGGCGGTCGGTCGGGCAGTTCCGTCGCCGATACGGTGAAGGGCACTGAGCTCGTCCTGACATCGCTGCCCGCCGACGCTGCACTCCAAGCCGTGTGGGACCTTTCTCAACCATCTTGATTTTGGCTTTTCAACAACTCTGATGCGTAAAGACTTGGGGCTTGTGATGGAAGAGGCAAATCGCGCAGATGTTTCACTGCCTGTGACGGCATTAGTGGGTCAACTGTTATCGGACGTCTCCGCAATGGGGCTCGCCAACGCTGATTGGTGTAGCTTGATGCAACGTCAACGTCGTGTGCAATCCGGAAAATGAACAAATGCGAGGCCCGCTTGCAGGCAATGCTTAGCGGGCCCATTTTTGTCACGTTGCTCCGGACCGCCTTGTCAAATCTCGTGATGATGCTGGCGCGATCAAGCAACATGTTTGGCAATGTTGATCGCCTAGCTATTACAAGAAAAATTCGTTAGCCGAGTTAGCTAGTTTACCTTAAACCCTCTCAAGATTTGCTCATAACCTTCTTAAAAACAAGTGCGTTGATAACAGCAGAAATTACGATCAATACGAGCATCATTCCTAAACTACTCATGGCAAACTCCTAACTTAGGTGAAATCCTTCAACCGAGCGATAAACCACAACTGCGTCAAACGAATTAAGATTGAATGTCAACGCTGCTAGTAAAAACTGGCAACAAATTCAGTTGGCAGTCAGTTCTATGATGTGAAGAACAGCGAACGGGTCAGCGAAGTGATTGGTGACATCCATGAGCGAGAAAATATTGCGCATGCTCAATTGACTTTGCACTCTGCAATGGCAGCGCGATGAAGAGTGTCACGATACCAACCATGTTTGAGCCCCTCGGCGTCATGCCATCATCTAGTCGTCCTGCAGTCAGCAATGACCCCTTCTCGGGAGTGCTCTTCAAAACACTGAAGTATCGAGCTACCCACATCCTCCCTTCCAGGATCTTCGGGTGGACGAGCCAATGCTTTCTATGGTCGCTACCCTGCGTAGGGCCGTCCGACGGTCGGGTGCTAGGGTTCCAAGGGCACGCCAAGCACCTTTGAACTCGTCGATGCGAGCGATTAAGCGCAAAATCTCTGCGGAGATGTGTAGGGTGTCGGTGCAGAACATAGGACCAATAACACACCCAATTACACCCAATTAAAAATTACCTATCTGTTTTTGACCTTGGTAAATGGGGGTAAACGGGTGTTTTATTGGGTTCTTAGTCTTTGGGCGTGTGGCTAGGCGGTGCGCAGCCTCTGGTAGACCACTTTGAAAATCGGCGCTTGCTACCCAAACCGATAGGCAAAAAAAGACCACCCTCGAAAGGCTGGTCTTGTGCTGGGGTATGACGGCGCGTTGACTTGGATCAAAACGCCATGTGCGACCCCCAATTTATGCTTAGCGGGACAGCAGTTCAATATAGGCTTGATAGCTATAAGTGCGGTACTGCTTTTGCCCAGTCATCTCCCTCACGATGCCTAGATCCTGAAGCGTCTTGACTGCGGCGTTGGCAGTCGGGAATGTTGTTTCAAGTTTCTGTCCAACTTGCTCGACGGTGAACCGAGGCATCATTGGTAGCATTTCAAAAAGTCGAGAACTCGAGGGCCTTACCTTTGGTGACTTAAGCAGGCGTTTGCGGTCGGCAGTGATCAAGGTTGCAACTTCAATAATGTTTTTTTCTGCCTCACTCGCTGCAACGCTCACTGCTTCTAGAAAAAATGAAACCCAAGACTCCCAGTCACCTTCGGTACGAATGATTGATAGCCTGCGGTAATACTCTGCTTGGTATTTTTTTAGGTAGCCGCTCAGGTACAACAGGGGCTCGGCGAGCAGGCCCCAATGTTCAAACAGTGCTGCGATCAGTAATCTTCCGATACGTCCGTTGCCATCCAGAAAGGGGTGTATCGTTTCGAATTGAGCATGGATCAGTGCGACTTTGACGAGTGGCGGTAAATCTGTGAAGTCCCCATGGATGAAACGTTCGATGTCTGCGAGTAGTTCTGCAACGCGCTCAGCGGGCGGTGGGACGAACACCGCATTACCAGGTCGAGTTCCTCCGATCCAATTTTGAGAGCGGCGCAATTCTCCGGGTTGTTTGCCTGTGCCGCGCACTCCATTGAGCAGCACGCGATGTGCATCGCACAACAGGCGCACACTGAGCGGTAGCCCTTTCGGGTCACGTAGCTGCTCTTGAACGAGCCTGAAGGCACTGAGGTAGTTTGTGACTTCTTCGACATCGTCTGTGTTGCTGACCTCAAAGCCAGCCTCTTCATCAAAGAGATCGGTCAGAGTGGCGTGAGTGCCTTCAATTTGCGAGGTAAGCAAAGCTTCTTTGCGAATGGCGCTGTACAGCAGCCAATCTACTGAGGGCACCAGACCCGACACCCCAGCTAGCCGAGCAAGCGCGAGCTCAGCCTGCCGATTCAAGTCAACATAAGACGTATCGGACAAAGGTGGCTCGTGCGGCGGTAACGGATTTGGAACGAAAGCGCGAACCGCTTCGCCTAGCGTCGTAGAGAGGCTGTAGGTGCCAGAAACTCGGTTCATAAAAAATCACTTTAATCGCATTAATTTCATTAAATCATTCTTTAATGATTAATTTTA
>CAMCII010000390.1 GCA_945874505.1 Bordetella parapertussis
AAAGCGATATTTCTGAGCCAAACAAAAAGGGCTAGCTTCTTGTGAAAGCTAACCCTTTGATATATTTGGTCGGAACGGAAGGATTTGAACCTTCGACCCCTTGCACCCCATGCAAGTGCGCTACCAGGCTGCGCTACGCCCCGAAAGAACGTCAGTATAGCAGAGCCAACACTCTATCTCAGACCAAGCTGCCCAATCTGTGTTGAAGAGCTAGAGGCTTGCTTGAGCAACTCTTGGATGCTGTGTAATTCGGTACGCAAGGCATGCAGTTCGGCCGCGGTCAAGCGCACCGCTGCATCTGGATCTTGAGGGATCTCACGTCCTTCACTCAAGCGATTGCGAGCCCCACTGATCGTGAACCCTTGTTCGTACAACAGTTCACGAATCTTCCGAATCAACAAGACTTCATGGTGTTGATAATAGCGACGATTACCACGACGTTTCACTGGCTTTAACTGCGTAAATTCTTGCTCCCAATAGCGCAGTACGTGAGGCTTGACACCGCATAAGTCACTGACTTCACCGATTGTGAAGTAGCGCTTTGCGGGTATCGGCGGCAAGACGATGGGCGTGTCTGAAAGGATCATTTAGTGGCGTAAAAACGTAACGGATAAAAGAGTCTGCATAATCAAGCAACGAAACTGCCGACTTAAAGCACATAAATTGGATACGGGTTCTAGTCGCGCAGCGCCAAACTCAACAGTGCACAAAGACAACTTAGCCTCTTATTTTATCGGATTGTGGTGTTTCGGTGTGTTCGACTGCGCCTTTTAATTTTTGACTGGCATGAAACGTCACCACCCGGCGCGCTGCAATCGGAATCGTCTCGCCCGTTTTAGGATTTCGCCCAGGCCGTGGCGGTTTGTTTCGCACTTGAAAATTACCAAAGCCCGAGAGCTTGACCGGTTCACCACGCGCTAAGGCATCACGAATCTCTTCGAAAAACGTATCCACAATATCTTTGGCCTCGCGCTTATTCAACCCCACACGATCAAATAGCATCTCGGCTAACTCGGCCTTGGTTAACGTACGTGGTTCTGCTAAAGAATGTTCATTTGTCATTGTTTAATTTCCGACATTCTGGTTTAACGTGAACGAGCCTGATGGGCACTTTCGAGTGCGGCACGTATCTTGGTCATACACATATCGACTTGGGCCTCATCAAGCGTGCTACCAGTGTCTTGCAACCAGACTCGAAATGCAAGACTCTTTTCATTAGAGTCAACTTTTGCTGGATCGCGCCACAGGTCAAACAAACCAACATGCTGCACCACAGCAAGCGACGGATCTGACGCGACCGTCTGATGAATCGTATCAAGCAACGCTTGCACAGCCTGATCGGCCGATACCCAAATCGCCAAATCGCGCTGCACCATGGGTTGACGCGATAGCTCGTGCAAACTCGGCATTGGCAGCGCGGCTAAGGATTCAAGAGACACCTCAAACAGCACCGGTGCCGAAGCGAGCTCTTGTTGCTGCACCCAACGAGGGTGCAGTTCACCCAGCCAGCCAATCGTGACCTGGCCAAGTTCGACACGGGCACTACGGCCCGGATGTAGCAAGGTATGCTGAGCGGGCACAAACCGCAATTGTTGAGCGTGTGCGCTAAACAGCACCTCGAGGTCGCGTTTCACATCAAAAAAATCAACTGCTCGACTTTTTTGACCCCATTGATCTTCAGTCACTGGGCCCCAGGCTGCCGCAGCAAGACATTGCGGTTGGCTTACCCCCGCCACAGTGAGCGGGCCGTCTACCATCGCGTTGGCACGTTCAAATACTCGGCCAAGCTCAAACACACGCACCCGCGACTGCTTACGGTTTGCGTTATAGCAAATGTTAGCCACCAGGCCAGGCAACAGTGAGGTACGCATCACGGCGAGTTGGCTTGCAATCGGATTCAGCAACCGAATCGGATCCGCCTGCCCAAGCATGTCGGTCTCCCAGGCTTGTTCTACAAACGAGAAATTAATAACCTCTTGATAGTCAAGTGCCGCAGCCTCGTGTCGCACAGTGTGCGCAGAGCGAGTCGTCTCGGGCGGCATACTCATGCGTGCCGCCGCAATCGGCGGAACAGCTGGAATACTTTCAAAGCCAATGATGCGCGCGACTTCTTCGATCAAGTCTTCTTCGATCTGAATATCAAAACGATACGAAGGCGGCACCACGACAAACTGGTCGCCCTGCACCGTGAATTCAAACCCCAAACGGGTAAAGGTTTGCGACACATCGTCTTGTTTGACCTTCACGCCCAGCACACGATGGCAGCGCGATAGGCGCATGATGACTGGTTCACGCTTTGGAAGCTTTATATGCTGATCATCAATTGGGCCAGCCTGACCACCGCAGATATCTAAAATCAGCTGGGTAATCAGATCCAGATGCTCAGGGATGTGTTCAAAATCAACGCCTCGCTCAAAGCGATGGCTCGCTTCTGAATTGAGTTTTAACTTGCGTGCACGACCAGCAATCGCCTCTGGCCACCAAAAAGCGGCCTCAACATAAATGTTAGTGGTGTCAAGCGAGACCGCCGTTGAGGCACCGCCCATGATCCCGGCCAAGCTCTCTGGCACGTCTGCGCTGGTGATCACACCCATCGTGGGGTCAAGAGTGATCGTCTGATCATTTAACAAGGTTAGGGTTTCACCGGCACGTGCCCACCGCACTTCGATAGCGGGCTTGGGCATACGATCCAAATCAAAAACATGGGTTGGACGACCCAGCAGCAACATGACGTAATTAGAGATGTCCACTAAGGCAGTCACTGAGCGCTGCCCTGCCCGCTTCAAACGTTCAACCATCCAGTCTGGCGTTTGGGCACGTGCGTTTACACCTCGCACAACCCTACCTGCAAAACGTCCGCAAAGGTCTGGAGCGTGCACAGTGACAGGGATCACCTCGGTGAGCGCGGGTTGAATTGCTGCAGTATGAGGAACGCTTAGCGGCGCACCGGTTAAGGCAGCCACTTCGCGGGCAACCCCTAAAATCGATAAACAATCTGCCCGATTGGGCGTGAGCTTAAGCGTGAACAACGTATCGTCAAGATCCAAAGCCTCGCGCACACTCGCGCCAACCTTAGCGTCAGCGGGCAACACCAACAAGCCCGCATGCTCTTGCGACAAGCCCAACTCTTTTGCTGAACACAACATCCCAAAAGACTCAACACCACGCATCTTCGCCACGCCAATTTTCATGTCACCTGGCAGCACCGCACCCACAGTGGCTAGCGGCACCTTCAAGCCAGCGGCCGCATTCGGCGCGCCACACACGATCTGCAGAGGCTCAGCAGCGCCCACGTCGACCAGGCACACACGCAACTTGTCAGCGTTAGGATGCGGCTCTGCACTTTGAATCAACGCCACCACCACACCCGAAAAGGCTGGTGCCACTAATGACGTTTCTTCGACTTCAAGACCTGCCATGGTTAACCGGTGCGACAACTCATCGGTGGTAAGCGGTGGATTCACTAAACTGCGCAGCCAAGACTCTGAAAATTGCATAAGACACCGTATCGGCCTAAAAGATTAATCGTTGAACTGGCGTAAAAAGCGCAGATCGCCCTCAAAGAACTGCCGCAAATCGTTCACGCCGTAACGCAACATCGTCAAGCGCTCAAGACCAGAACCAAACGCAAACCCGATGTAACGTTCGGGATCTAACCCGAAATTTCGGATCACGTCAGGATGGACTTGCCCGGAACCCGAGATCTCAAGCCAGCGCCCTTTGTTCGGACCCGACGTAAACATCATGTCGATCTCGGCAGAGGGCTCAGTGAACGGAAAGAACGACGGTCTGAAACGCAACTCAAGATTCTCTGTTTCAAAGAAACAGCGCAAAAAGTTTGTGTACACACCTTTTAAATCTGCAAACGAAATATTTTCGTCAATCCACAGACCTTCAACCTGATGAAACATCGGCGAGTGGGTCGCATC
>CAMCII010000391.1 GCA_945874505.1 Bordetella parapertussis
ACAGCGACACAGAGCATTCATCAAACCGACGGCAAGCGTTCGATGGCCTGGGTGATGGGCGCTGAAGGCGAGGGGATGCGTCGACTCACCCGCGAAACCTGCGACGAACTGGTCACAATCCCCATGTTAGGCAGCGTTGAAAGCCTAAACGTTAGTGTGGCAACTGCAGTATGCCTGTACGAAACCGTTCGTCAGCGTCAAGGCTAGACTACCCTCTGAGACTTAGCAAGACTTAGGCTTTTCTGTGAGCTTTGTTTAAGTGCTTCAAGATGATTTCCTAGGCTAGGCCTATTGCGCTAAGCTTATGTCCTCGCATCCATGCAATGAGCCAAGCTTATTTCGTGAGCGATCGAAGCTTATTTTTTCAAGTGAATCTGTAATGACTCAGTCTAAACAAACAGCCAAACAAGGCTTTACGACAACCATTTTGCATGGCGACCGAAAATTGTCGGTAGAGCATGGTGCTGTGCACAAACCCATCCATACTTCAACGCAATACGCATTTTCTGACTCGCGTGAACTGGCCGCGGTGTTTCAAGGTAAGTCGGGCTACACCTACGCGCGTCAAGGCACGCCCACCAGCGATGCGCTTGAGAAGAAAATCAACAAAATGGAAGACGGGGTGGCAAGCCTGTCGTTTGCAACGGGGATGGCAGCCTTGACAGCCTTGTTCACGACCATGCTGCGAGCGGGCGACCATCTGCTATCCAGTCAGTTTATTTTTGGTAACACCAATAGTCTTCTTGGCACGCTTGAGTTGTTGGGCATCGAGATCACCCTGGTCGATCCGACTGATGCACAGACTGTCGCGGCGGCGATTCGCCCAAACACAAAAATGCTGTTTATCGAGACCATCGCGAACCCCGGTACGCAGGTTGCTGATCTAGCCGGCTTAGGGCGGTTATGTCAAGAGCATAAATTAGTCTATGTCGTAGACAATACGGTGACTTCACCCTGGTTGTTTCGGCCTAAGGCGGTTGGTGCATCGATTGTGATGAACGCACTATCCAAGCATATCGGTGGGCATGCAAACGCACTGGGTGGTTCATTAACCGATACCGGTCTGTTTGACTGGACCGCGTACGGCAACATTCTTGATATTTATAAGAAAGGTCCGGCAACGGGCTGGGCGCTCACGCAAATCAAGAAGAAAGGTTTACGCGATATGGGCGGCACCTTGTCGGCCGATGCGGCGCATCGAATTGCCGTCGGTGCCGAGACCTTAGCATTGCGACTTGATAAAATTTGCAGTAATGCGATGGCGCTCGCAACGTTTTTATCCAAGCACCCAGGAGTGCAGCGCGTTGCTTACCCGGGGCTGACAAATCATCCTCAACATGCCCGGGCTGCACAATTATTTGGCGGCAAGTTCAGCATGCTGATTGCGGTTGAGTTGGTGCCAGCTATCGACTGCCTTGATTTTTTGAATCACCTGCAAGTGGCGATTTTGGCGACACACGTAGGCGATACGCGCACTCTTGCCTTACCTGCTGCGCAGACGATTTATTATGAGATGGGGCCTGACTTACGAGCTAAGATGGGGATCGCTGATGGCTTGATTCGCTTATCTGTGGGTATTGAGGATCAAGCAGATTTGATTGCTGATTTTGAACAAGCGTTTGCTGCGTGTGGCGTCTCATCTTAAGTTGTGGCGATCTGTGTCTGAGAACCCAGGGGTAACAAAAACTTACGGCTCAACATTTTAAAATCGTGGTTGCACTGAAAATTTTTTGTCAGTGATTTAAATCAATGCTGAGACGCTGAAAGATAAGTTTTGCACTGATTCATTAGCTAATTAGCTATGTTGTAAAAATATTTTTTGATTTTTACGGTAACCATGAAACACGCAAAACTGTTTGCGTATGATTGAGAGATAAACTTGATAAGTATCAATAAAAGTGCGGTTCTCAAGAGGATTTTTCTTGACAGCCTTTGTGAGCAATGGCTTAATGGCACTCTCAGTCATTTGAGTCTGTGCAGACAGGCGCTTTAATTTCTTCTTAGCAAGTTTAAGCGTTCGTGTATAGTGCGCTTCAAAATTTTATAGCAGTTGATATTGATATCACCAAGGAAATAAACAACATGAACAAAACTGAATTAATTGATCATATCGCTACCAAAGCTGATATCTCTAAAGCAGCTGCAGGCCGTTCGCTTGACGCGATGATTGCTGCAATCAAGGCAACACTTAAAAAAGGTAATTCGGTTACGTTGGTGGGTTTTGGTACCTTTGCGGTGTCGCAACGTGCAGCACGTACCGGACGTAATCCACGTACCGGCGAAGCAATTAAAATCAAAAAAGCAAAAGTGCCAAAGTTTCGTCCAGGTAAGGCGCTGAAAGACGCATTGAACTAACGCGTTTCAATTTGCTAAAAAAATGCGTTTCGCTATAATGCGCTACGCATTTTTTTATGCACCAGTACCAGCCCTTTGTTCACAGCATCGTTTTGTGCAGGTTCAAAACGTTCAGTCATATCTTAGGGTGCTTAGCTCAGTTGGTAGAGCGGCGCCCTTACAAGGCGTAGGTCACAGGTTCGACCCCTGTAGCACCCACCAGTACCCCCTAAGATGTACACTCGCTCTATGAGAGTCCTCGTCATTGAAGACGACGCGACGCTTGGGCGCGCGTTGCAAGAATTTTTAACAGATCAAGGCTATGCAACCGACTGGTTGGCAGATGGCAAGCGGGCACTCGCCGCCTTAGCAAACCACGCCTACGACTTGTTGGTGCTCGACCTGAATTTGCCCCTGATTGATGGCTTGCAGGTGCTGATCTCGTTGCGTGGCGAGGGCAGCGAAATCCCTGTTTTAGTGTTGACGGCCCGTGATGGCCTTGCGGATCGAGTCGCTGGGCTTGATGCAGGAGCCGACGACTATTTGACCAAGCCCTTTGAGCTCGCTGAATTGGCGGCGCGCGTGCGTGCCTTGGCGAGGCGCCATTTAGGTGTGGCGCGGTCGTTGATTGAGTTTGGTAATTTGTCCTTTGATACGGCCCATCGTGAGTGCAGGGTTGCAGGTCAACGACTGGCCCTGTCGGTACGCGAGCTCTCGGTGCTTGAAATGCTCATGGTGCGCGCCGGCAAGGTCGTGACCAAACAGCAAATCGTGCAAGGCCTTTCGGCGCTTGATTCTGACTTCAGCGAAAATGCCGTCGAGGTCTACATTTATCGGCTGCGTAAACGTCTTGAAGGTAAGGGCGCTGCTATCCAAACTGTGCGCGGCTTTGGCTATCTTCTCGAAGTTGAAGCGGTTTAGCGCTTGCTGCACGCCAAATCAAGGTCGACGATGACGACGCGATCTACCCTGAAGTCTAGTGCTCAGCAATCACGAGAGTCTGAGTAATGTCAAAGCTCACATTCTTAGCCTCTGGGGTTCAGCAAACGAGAGGTTGTATGCCATGACTAAGCTCGAATTCTTAGCCTCGGGCACTCTGGCGCGCAGCTTGACACTGCGCTTGTTGCCGCCCATCGTGCTGTTGGTCGGCCTTGACTTAGTGGCGACCTGGATCATCACGCATAAAATCGAGATGTCTGACTGGCAACTAGAGGATATTTTTTGGTTGATGGTCTTGGGACAGTGTGTATTGATTGCCTTGTGTATTTGGGTAGTCGTACGAGGTGTTCGCTCGGGGATGCGCGCAGTCAATCAACTTTCTAGCGATATTGCTCAGCGCTCGGTGGATGATTTAGGCCAGTTAAAGGCCGAGGGGCTACCGCGTGAGCTTGAAGTGCTGGTGCGCCACACCAACGATTTGTTGGCGCGCTTAAACGATACGTTGGCAGCACAGCGCCGCTTTGTTGGTCATGCAGCCCATCAGCTCAGAACGCCGCTCGCGGGTTTAAAACTTGAGTCTGAGTTGATGCTTGCAAAACCCTTATCTGCCGATCTTCGTGAGCGTGCAGAGCGTATTAAACAAGTCAGC
>CAMCII010000392.1 GCA_945874505.1 Bordetella parapertussis
GCTTGTGATCATGTGCGTTGAACTTGGCCAACGGAGAAAATTTGAAGCACTCAATTTTATTGTTTGGGGCCAATGGTCAGGTCGGTCATGCGCTGCAGAGCTCACTCGCTCGTTTGGGTGAAGTGACGGCTTGCACGCGGGATCAAATAGATTTTAGCCAGTCGCCCGAGGCAATCGCGGCAACCCTGAAGGCGTTAACACAGAGATATCAGCCAACAATTTTGGTCAACGCGACCGCCTATACGGCAGTGGATCGCGCGCAAACAGAAGCTGAACTTGCACAGCGTATCAACGCGGTAGCGCCCGATTTGCTTGCGCAAGCTGCACAAGATGCGGGCGCCTGTATGGTGCACTTTTCAACCGACTATGTCTTTAAGGGCGACAAGCCTGAGCCGTATGTCGAAACCGATCTCACGGATCCGCAATCGGTCTATGGCCAAAGCAAATTAGACGGAGAGCGCGCGGTCGCGAACGCCTGCGCCCGCCATCTGATCTTTAGAACCTCTTGGGTGGTGAGTGACCACGGCGGCAATTTTTTAAAAACGATGCTGAAGCTTGCCCAAGAGCGAGACGTTTTAAATGTGGTGTCTGATCAAGTGGGTGCACCGACCTCAGCAAACTTGCTGGCCTCGGTGACGACGCAGGTCTTGCAGGCACTCGTTGAGCAACCGTTTAATGACCCTCGGTGGGGTTTGTATCATCTGGTCGCCAGTGGGCATACAAATTGGCACGCCTACGCTTGCTATGTGATCGCCCAGGCCCGAGCAGCCGGTTGGCCGATTAAGATTCAAGAGCAAGCGATTCACCCAATTGCGACAAAAGACTATCCGGTCGCTGCACCCCGCCCGCTCAATTCACGCCTGGATACACACAAGCTTTGTCGGGTGTTTGATCTGACGCTACCAGAATGGCGTGTTGGGGTTGACGAGGTATTGCAGGCGCTAAAATCGTCGGCATGACGACCAACATTCTTATCGTGCGCACCTCGTCGCTAGGCGACTTGGTGCATATGTTGCCGGCGATCTCGGATATCGCTAAACACGTGCCAGGCGCGCAGATTGATTGGTTGGTTGAGGATTCGTTTGCGTCAATCCCGACATGGCATCCTGCGGTGAATCAAGTGCTTCAAGTGGCGCACCGCCGCTGGCGTCGAGCCTGGTGGTCTAGCCAAGTCAGACGCGAGCGGCACACGTTCGAAACGGATTTGCGCAGTCGCCCTTACGATATCGTGCTGGATATGCAGGCCTTGCTCAAATCGGTAGGGTGGGTCAGGATGGCCACGGGGACTAAACATGGGCTGGATTGGCGGTCTGCGCGCGAGCCACTCGCCACCTTGTTCTATGACGTGCGGCATCGCGTTGAATTTTGGCAGCCGGCTGTGACCAGGCAGCGCCTGTTAGCGGCCAGTGCTTTTGGCTACGCCGTGCAAGGTGAGCCTGATTTTGGTCTGCAGGCACTTGAGTTGCAGGCGCAAACCGCGCGCAGGTTGGCCGCACCCTATGCAATGATCATGCCTTCGGCCAGCCGCAACGATAAATTATGGCCAGAATCAGACTGGCAGGCGGTGTTTGACCTGCTCACCGAGCGTGGCCTACAGTTAAAACTCTTAGCGGGCAATCCAGCCGAGGCCAACCGTGCACAGGCTTTGCTCAAAGGTCGTTCAAACGCAGAAGTGTTGCCGCGCGGTGCCTTAACTGAAACCGCCCAACACTTGGCCGCCGCAACACTGATGGTTGGCTTGGATAGTGGGCTCACGCATTTGTCGGCAGCCCTTGGCCGCCCGACGGTGGGGATTTACAAGGCGTCAACGCCGGTGCGAACGCCTTTGGTGGGCGCGGCCTTTACGGCGAGCTTGGGCGACCGTGGGCATCCCCCCTCCAGGCAAGCTGTAATTGCTGCAATTGAGCAAGCTCTGCGCTAGTATTATGCGATGCCATTAAAAATTTACACCTTTCTTTTAAGATTAGTCGCCCCTTTCCTTTGGGCGTATATGTTTGTGCGTGCGCGTCGCGCGGGTGGGGATTGGCAAATCTTTAGTGCAGAGCGGTTTGGCTCCTATGCTCTACCCTGGGACGGTGAGGCGCCCGTTTGGGTACATGCCGTCAGTTTGGGCGAAACGCGCGCAGCACAAACCTTGATCAAGCAGTTTCTGGCCCGTGGCGAAAGGGTGCTGCTGACGCACATGACGGTAACCGGTCGGGCTGAGGGCGCCCGCCTGTTTGCAGCCGAGATCGCGGCAGGTCAACTGCGCCAACAATGGGTGCCTTATGATTTTTCGGGTGCCACGAAAAAATTCATGCAGCACTATCGACCACGCCTTGGTCTGTTGATTGAACGAGAGGTATGGCCGAACTTAATTGAAGCCGCTCAATTAGCAGCGGTGCCAATTATTTTGGTGAGCGCGCGTTTCTCAGAAAAATCGCAAAAGCAAGTCAGGCAAATCGACAAAGTTTTTTTGACTTTGATGCGCGATGCTTACGCCGGCATTGACCTGACCTTGGCACAAACAGAAGACGATGCCAGGCGCCTGTATGAAGTTGGGGCGCTGAATATTCAGGTGGTGGGTAATCTGAAGTTTGATGTGGTGCTGCCCGTGGTGGCCGTTGATGCGGGTCGTGTTTGGCGCGAGCGCTTAAGCCGCCCCGTGATTGCCATTGCCAGCACGCGTGAGGGTGAAGATGCCTGGTTTGTTCAGGCGCTTGCACGGCAAGATTCGACGGCTCTATTTTTATTAATACCTAGGCATCCCCAGCGGTTTGATGAGGCTGCTGCACTACTTGAGCAGGCAGAGATTGCAACCGTACGCTGGTCGGCGCTGCGCTACAACATACAGCCCGAACAAATGCTGGCGGGCATTAAGGTGGTGTTGTGTGACACGCTAGGTGAGATGCCCTTCTTTTATGCAGCCAGTGATGTCGCCATTGTGGCGGGTAGCTTTGCGCCGGTTGGTGGGCAAAATCTGATTGAGGCCTGCGCACTGGGTACGCCGGTGATTGTTGGCCCGCACACGTACAATTTTTCTGACGCCGTCGCGCAAGCGGTTGAAATCGGTGCGGCAGCGCAAATTCAGTCACCCGACCCGGTTGATGCCGCGCAGCGCGCCGTGTCGATGGCTGTGTACTGGTTACAAGACCCGCAAGGCTTACAAGAAAAGGGTCGCTTAGCGCGCGAGTGGGTTGGCCAGCATACCGGAGCAACCACCCGAATCTTTCAGCAAATTACTGAACTTGAAGCTGCCCGGGCCCAAACTTTGCCGACTCAGCATTAAGTTGAGTTTGAATTTTGCTGGCAGGCGATCTGCCCGCCTCGCTACGCGGTTGCCCAAACCAGCCCTGCCCAAGCGCGAAGACGCCAAGATTGACTAATACCAACAGAATAAAAAAAGTTCGCATAAGTTCGGAGGATAGGTGGTCAAGTCGAGAAAATAGTTGTACCGTGTATCACACAACCGAGGATAGCAGGTTAGAGGTTGCACTTTATTAAAAATATAGTCATCTGGCTGGGTCAACTCTGAGCTTACTGTGGTTTGGCTAAGGTGATAAAGGCGGTAAAGGAGACAAAATGAAAAAACGCATAAAAATAATAGTCGCGTTGTGGTTCAGTGTGTTTAGTATGATTGGCTTGAACGCGAAAGCACAGCCATATCCAAATAAACCGATCCGTATTATCGTGCCTTTCGGGCCTGGCGGTACGACGGATATCATTGCCCGTTCGATGGCAAGAAAGCTGACCGAACAACTCGGAGTGAGTGTTCAGGTTGAAAATAAAACTGGCGGCAGTAGTATTGTCGGATCTCAGTTTGTCTCAAAGGCAACGCCAGATGGTTACACGTTGCTCATGGCAGGGTCGCCTCATTCGATTAACCCAAGCCTTAGAAAAGACATGCCGTACGACTCCGTAAAAAGTTT
>CAMCII010000393.1 GCA_945874505.1 Bordetella parapertussis
ATTTTGACGTAGCTCGAATTTGTAGGCTTGAAGTCGCTGCATACTGTAATTATAAACAGTATATCCGCAAGTTCAAAATGCAAACAGCTAGGACAGCGCTGCTGGCCGCGCTATTCATCCCCGGCCTAAAGGCCGAGGCTTTCCGCGCAGTCCAGTAAAAACCTGTGTGTAATCCCTATCAATCTAGTCGGGTTTTCAGTACGATATTCACTTTAGTTGTCTACCCAGTGAGGTCTGCGTGAAGCCTGCCTCAACCCCGACCCCAAGTTAGCGCGTCGGTCAGCCTGCCAGCTCATTGTTCATTGTCATTGAGCATGCCAACTAACAATTAAGACTTAAGCCAGCCAACACAACAAAGAGATTCACAATGAATAAACCTACCCCCGAATTTGATAGCCTGTTGCCCTCCCTTACCTTAAACCGCCGTGGCTTCTTGACCACCTCGCTTGCCAGCGGCTTTACTTTGGCCGCGGGCCCAATCATGGCGCAAACGGTGATCACCACTGATACCAACGGACTGACCGCTGGCGAAGTCAAAATCCCAGTCGCTGACGGCACGATCCCAGCCTACCGTGCAGCACCCGAAGGTAAAACTAATTTGGGCACAATCTTGGTGATTCAAGAAATCTTTGGCGTGCACGAGCACATCAAAGACGTGTGCCGTCGTTTTGCCAAATTGGGTTATCTGGCGGTTTCGCCTGAACTGTATGCACGCCAGGGTGATCCGTCTAAGTACACCGAAAACGCCAAACTGTTTGCCGAGATCGTCAATAAAGTGCCCGATGCACAAGTGATGAGCGATCTTGACGCAACCGCTAAGTGGGCAGCTGCCAACGGTGGCGATGCGAAACGTTTAGGGGTCACCGGCTTTTGCTGGGGTGGTCGTATTGTATGGCTGTATTCGGCGCATAATCCTGCCCTGAAGGCCGGCGTGGCCTGGTACGGCCGTATGGTGGGCGATGCTGACGCCCTGAAGCCTAAGCACCCTGTTGATGTCACCGCGCAAATGAGTGCGCCCGTTTTGGGCTTGTATGGCGGCGAAGATGCTGGGATCCCCGTCAGCACGATCGACACCATGAAAGCCGCGCTCGCAAAAGGTTCGGCCGCAGCCAAGGCGTCAACGTTTGTGATTTATCCCAAGGCACCCCACGCGTTTTACGCCGACTACCGCCCAAGCTATCGCGCCGCTGAAGCCAAAGAAGGTTGGGAGCAAGCGCAGGCTTGGTTTAAGAAGTATTTGTAATCAAATCGACGGGCTGCTCGCTTGCTCTTTCAAGAGCGCGGCAAAGATTTCTGCCAAAGGCGAGCGGCTTGCGGTTTGTGGGTAAATCAAGGCGTAGCGGGTGATCACCTCAGTCTTGAGTGGGCGGATCACCACTTCGCTTTGTGCGAAGTAGGCGGCGGTCAAGCGCCCCACCAAGGTGATGCCCGCGCCCGCCGCAACTAGCGCGCAGGCGATGGATGAGCTTGGCGTTTCCATCAACACATTCGCAGTCGCTCCTTCAGATTGGAAGGCATCATCAATTTGATAACGAAGATAACTGTGTTGCGACAGCAAGATCATCCGCTCGTTATTCAGGTCTTTGCAGGAAATCACTTTTTTTCTTGTCAGAGGATGTTGCGGCGGCAAGACGACCACGACTTGAGCGGCGGGTAAAGGCTCGAAATCAATCGCCTGACGAGCCAGTGGTAGCTCGACCACACCAATATCAAATTGCTGCGCTGCAACTAAATCTGCGATTTGACGCGACGGCAGGCTTTGTAAAAAGACGGTGATGCTTGGGCGGGTGCTTAGTAGTTGCGCGACTGCGTGCGGCACCATGCCTTGCGCAAGTGCTGGCAAACACGCTATGCGCAAGGCACCGGTGCGCCTCAAGCGAATATCTTGCGCCACCTGCGCGATGCGTTCAACACCGCTGTAAAGCGGTTCAATTTCTTTGAAAAGAGCTTCGGCCTCGGGGGTTGGGATCAGTTTGCGACCATGCCTGACAAACAGCGCGAACCCCAGTCTAAGCTCGAGTAGGCCGATGGTTCGGCTGACTCCAGGCTGGGTCACATTGAGTAGCTTGGCTGCCCCCACCACACTGCCTGCGAGCATGACCGAACGAAAGGCCTCGATATGTTTAAGATTTATTTGAACTTTCATATATAACATTTAAGCATAAGCAAGCCCAAAAATTTACATATTGTTTTGTTGAAACTAGGACTAAGCTGAATTTGCACAGGTCTGACAGATCACAGGTTCGACAGACCATTTGGTGCCAAACGAAGGTGTTCCGAACAGGAGAACTCTAATGAGTAAGCTTTTCGTATTTTTCTCAACGCTGGTGTTGGCCTTGTCGCTAGGTAATCAGGCCACTGCACAGCAAAAGTTGGTGGTCGCTGGGTATGGTGGTTCGTTCGAAGACATTATGCGCAAAGATATTTTCCCGGCTTTTGAAAAAAAGCATAACGTCAAGATTGATTTTGTTGCGGGCAACTCAACTAATACCGTTGCACGCTTGCAGGCACAAAAAGGTAATCAAGAAATTGATGTGGCAATTGTGGATGACGGCCCAATGTATCAGGCCATTGCTTTAGGCTTTTGTGCGCCAATTCAAGGCATGCCAGCCGACGACATCTATCCGACTGCACGTTACAAAGACGACAAGGCTGTTGCACTGGGGATCGTTGCGACAGGCATCATGTACAACAAAAAGGTGTTTGCTGAAAAGGGCTGGGCTGTTCCAACGTCTTGGAATGATTTAGCCGACCCAAAGTTTAAAAAACTAGTCGTGATCCCGCCGCTCAACAACACCTATGGCTTGCACGCCGTAGTGCAGTTTGCGCGTGCTGGCGGAGGTGGTGAAAAAAATATTGAGCCTGGCTTCAAAGCGTTTAAAGACAAGATTGGTCCTAACGTGCTGGTTTACGAGCCCTCGCCAGGCAAAATGACTGAGCTTTTTCAAAGTGGTCAGGCTGTGATCGGGGTGTGGGGCACGGGCCGGGTGAAGTCCTTTGCCGACACAGGCTTTCCGGTAGGCTTTGTCTATCCTAAAGAAGGCGCATACGCTTTACTGTCGTCCGTTTGCCCGATCGCAAAACCTAAAGCCAACCCGTTAGCGCAAGACTTTGTCCGGTATTTGTTAACACCTGAAGTTCAAGGTGTGATGGGTACGTCTTACGGTTATGGCCCTGTGAACAAAAAAGCGGTTGTCAAAGATGATGCAAATATACCCTTGCCGCTTGGCAAGCGTGCGGCTGACTTGATCGTTGCTGACTGGGACGTCATTAACAACAACCGTGACGCTTGGAATAAACGTTGGACACGTGAAATTGAGCGCTAATGTTTGATCGTCTAAGTATTAGTGCTGCTGCGCCATGAGTTATCTTGTTTTAACTAACTTGACCAAGCGGTATGGCGCTGCCGCCGCAGTCGACGGGCTGAGCTTGTCGATTGCGCAAGGCGAGTTTGTCTCGCTGCTTGGCCCTTCGGGTTGCGGCAAAACAACCACTCTGCAGATGATTGCCGGGTTTGTTGAACCAACGGCTGGCAGCATTGTTTTAAATGGAAAAGAGCTGCGCACTGTCCCTGCGAATCGACGGGGTCTAGGGATTGTGTTTCAAAACTACGCGCTGTTTCCGCATATGACGGCTGCGCAAAACGTGGCCTTTGGCCTTGAGATGCAGGGCGTGTCGACCGCAGAGTGTGCCGATCGCGTGGCCGACATTCTTAAAATGGTGGGACTCACGCATCTAGCGGATCGTTATCCGGCGCGTATGTCAGGAGGTCAACAGCAACGCGTGGCGTTAGCACGCGCCTTGGTGATCAAACCAAGTGTGTTGTTGCTTGACGAGCCCTTGTCCAATCTTGATGCCAAGTTGCGTGAAGAGATGCAGCTTGAGTTGCGTAGTATTCAACGCAC
>CAMCII010000394.1 GCA_945874505.1 Bordetella parapertussis
GCACCCACAAATCAACAACCGATAGCCTCTTCAATCTCGACTGATGGACGGCTGACTGAAAGCCCCTCGTTGTCAGGTGGTGGAGAAGCGGCCAGTCGTGCATCTGGCAATGTTCTAAACATCACCGGCCTTACCGTTGATATCGCCACACCGCGCGGTACCTTGCATGTTGTGCGCGATGTATCGCTGCACGTTAAGCGCGGCGAAACCTTGTGCATTGTGGGTGAGTCGGGTTGCGGCAAATCAATGACCTCGTTAGCAATTATGGGTTTGTTGCCAAAGTCTGCCAAACGCAGCAGCGCGCGCTTTGAGTTTTTAGGCGAAGAACTTAGCCAGGCCAGCAAAGGTCATATCAATGATTTGCGCGGCAACAAAATGGCCATGATTTTTCAAGAACCGATGACTGCGCTCAACCCTGCCTACACGATTGGCGAGCAACTGACTGAGCACTACCGTCATCACCTTAAGGCATCTGAATCCGACGCGCGGGCACGCGCGGTGAGCCTGCTTGAAAAAGTTGGCATCGCTTCTGCCGCGCAACGACTCGGGCAATATCCTCATCAGCTATCGGGTGGCTTACGCCAACGGGTCATGATCGCGATGTCGTTGATGTGCGACCCAGAACTCTTGATTGCCGATGAACCCAGCACCGCACTCGACGTCACCATTCAGGCACAAATTTTGCGCTTGCTGGCCGACCTACAAAAAGAACTCGGTATCGCAATGGTCTTGATCACCCACGACTTAGGGGTCGTTGCGCGTATCGCAGACCGCGTCGCCGTGATGTATGCGGGTCAAATCGTTGAACAAGGCTCGGCCGCTGAGATTTTTTCAAGCCCGCAACATCCCTACACCCGCGGGTTGATTAGTTGTATTCCGATCCCGGGGCGAACGATCCCTGGCGGTAAGCTCGGCACCATCCCTGGCGTGGTGCCCTCTTTGCTTGGCGATATGACGGGCTGCGCCTTTCGAGACCGCTGCGCATCCGCTCTTGCCGCGTGCTCAGGCAGCATCCCAGTGCATCAAACATCTCAAGGTCACCAGTGGCGCTGCGTGCTAGAGCCTACCGAGGTCGCAGCAACATGAGCGCGCTTATTCAAACACACGATTTGCAACGCAGCTTTAAGGTGCGTGCAGGTTTATTTAAACCCAATCAAACCCTACACGCCGTGAACGGCATCAACCTGTCAGTCAATCGAGGTGATGTACTAGGGATTGTGGGTGAATCTGGCTGCGGTAAATCAACGCTCGCACGTATGCTGTTAGGCTTAACCCCGCCTAGCCGCGGTAGCGTGTCCTTTGACGGACAAGATCTCAGCCTGATTGATCGGCGCGAGCTTGCGAAACGTGTTCAGCCGATTTTTCAAGATCCGTATTCGTCACTGAATCCGAGGCGCACCATTGCTTCGATTGTGGCGTTTCCATTAGATGTCGCGGGCCTGGGTAGCAAAACGGAGCGTCGCAACAAGGCGCTTGAAATGCTTGAACGTGTGGGCTTACCTGCGCGCTACGCCGACAACACACCCGGGCAATTATCAGGCGGGCAACGTCAACGTGTTGCCATTGCACGCGCCTTGGTGATGCACCCTGAGATCGTGGTGTGCGATGAACCTACCTCGGCCTTGGATGTTTCGGTACAGGCGCAGATATTGAATTTGCTACTTGATTTGCGCAAAGAATTTAACTTGACCTATGTATTTATCAGCCATAACTTGGCCGTAGTTGAACATATCGCCACGCAAGTGGCCGTCATGTATTTGGGTCGTGTTGTTGAGCTTGCGCCCACCGCAGAGCTTTTTAAAAACCCTCGCCACCCGTATACGCAAGCCTTACTCGCGTCGGTGCTCACGCCAGAACCAGGCCTGGGCCTACCCGACCTTGGTCTTGGGCTCTCGTTTCCCGACCCTCTGCACCCCCCGTCAGGCTGCACGTTTCATCCGCGCTGCCCGCAGGCAACTGCCGAGTGTTCGACGCGAGCGCCTGAGTTAGCAAAAAATGGTTTGGGCGAAGTGGCTTGTCATTTGTATGACTCGCAACCACAGAGCGACATCTGAATAGACTCATCTCTTAGGCCTGCGTTTTACGACCTATCTATGTTTACTGCTGACCGGACCGGTCGCACCATATCTGTGTACCCGAGCGCTTAAGCCTCGCTAATATTCACAATTTGATTCAATACCATCAACGCTTGACTGAGCACCGGTGCCAACACCTTTTTATCAGATTTGCGCGTAAAACCTCGCCGTTCAGGGCGAGGATGTAAGCGCGGAAGGCGCAGCCTTCCTTTCTTTGGCGTTCAATTGAGTGTGGCGCTGGCGGTTGATAAACATACATGTAAATAACGGAAATTGACGCACCGCCGCAGCTTTTTGCAGAGCAGCTTGGCGACCACAAATCCCCAAACGATAGCTTGTTACGGATGAATGGGTAACTTAGCGCTCACTCAAATTCGGTACAACCGTTGGCCAACATCGGACTCCGATCGTCAGGTATTTTTTTTGTGAATGCATCACGCTTATATTTTGTTACAAAGAAACAGTTTTTGTTGCAAAGACTCACTGAATTTGTACATTACAGATACAACTTTTACACAGTTGATTTAGTGATCTACCTTGATCGCCCAAATATAATTCAAGGTATGAAACGTTTACAGGCCTACAAATACGAATTGATGCCAAACGGGGACCAGGTGCGCGCGATGCGTAGATTCTCTGGCTCGTGTCGGTTTGTCTATAACAAGGCTTTGGCACTGCAAAAAGAGAATCGCGAGGCGGGTAATAAGTTTATCGGTTACGTGGCCATGGCCGCTAAGCTGCCTGTTTGGAAGCGCGAAGCCGAGACGGCATGGCTGAAAGAAACACCCTCACAAGCGTTACAACACGCCCTGAAAGATTTAGACAAAGCCTTCAAGGGCTTCTTTGCCAAGCGGACTGGCTTTCCACGTTTTAAGAAAAAATGGAATGGTGACAGTTTTCGTTATCCCGAGCCAAAACAGATTCAATTAGACCAAAGCAATAACCGTATTTTGTTGCCAAAACTTGGGTGGCTGCGTTACCGCAACAGCCGTCAGGCACTGGGTCAGGTGCGTAACGTCACCGTAAGCCAGTCAGGTGGCAAATGGTTCATCGCTATTCAGACTCAACGCGAGCCTGAACAACCATTACCAACGTCTACAACAGCCATTGGCATCGATGTCGGAATCGCTCGTTTCGCGACGCTAAGTGACGGCAGCTATGTTGCCCCTCTAAATAGTTTTAAGACGCATCAGCAACGACTTGCACGCTGTCAGCGTCGCATGAGTCGTAAGCAAAAGTTCGGTAATAACTGGAGAAAAGCGAAAGCTAAAGTTCAGAAGATTCACACCGCTATCGCGAATGCCAGAAAAGATTTCTTGCATAAGACCAGTACCACGATCAGCCAAAACCACGCGCTCGTATGTATTGAGGATTTGCAGGTCAAGAACATGTCGCGGTCCGCCAAGGGCAATCGCAAGCAACCCGGCAAAAAGGTCGCGCAGAAGTCCGGTCTAAATCGTTCTATCCTTGACCAAGGCTGGGGTGAATTCAGGCGACAACTGGAGTACAAAGCCCAGTGGAACGGCGGCATCTTGTTGGCGGTACCGCCGCACAACACCAGTCGCACTTGCCCCTGCTGCGGATATGTATCAAAAGAGAATCGACAAACACAAGCAAAATTTCAGTGTGTCGATTGCGACTACGAAAATCACGCTGACGTAGTCGGCGCGATCAATGTTTTAGAGCGGGGATACCGCTTGTTAGCCCGTGGAGAGTCGGTGCAGTCAGACCGCTCGATGAAGCAGGAACCCACCGAAGTGACCCAAGCAGCTTTTGCCTGAGCACCGTAGGAATCCCCGTCCTTTCCGCGTAAGCG
>CAMCII010000395.1 GCA_945874505.1 Bordetella parapertussis
ATGTCCGCCCTTTCCGACTCACTCAAAAAATATATCGGAATGAAATCCACGACTGAAATGGCGTGTGATTCCGTTGAACGTGGTGGCGTGCGCCGTTACGCACAAGCCATCATGTACGAAGATCCAATCTTCGATAAACCTTGTGCCAATAATGCACGCTACGGCGGTCCTGTTGCACCACCGCTGTATCCAACTCATCTGGCGCGACGCGCCTTCGGCGTGCCAGATCCCATTCAAGCCAATGCGCGCAACAGCGACTTTGATGGCATCGTGGCAGCGACGAGTTCAGGCGGATTGCCCGCACTTGAACCCCTAAACGGCTATGCACTACTCAATGGTGGCGCAGAGATTGAATTCTTTCGCTACGCACGTCATGGCGAAACCGTCAGCCAAACTTCAAGCTACGCAGACATCAGCGAGAAAGAAACTAGCAAAGGCCCGATCGTATTGGTTGTCACTGAGACAGAGTTTCGAAATGGTGACGGTGAGCTGTTGATTCGCACCCGCCGCACACAAATCCGGAGAAAATAATATGGCACTCGGTACCACTCCTAATTTTGAAGATGTCGCGATTGGCTCCGACATCCCCGGGCTTGAAAAGGGCCCCCTTACGACGGCACACCTGATGCGTTGGTCTGCTGCCATGGAAAACTGGCACAAGATTCATTACGACAAGCCCTTTGCAATAGAGCACGACAAGTTACCGGGTCTGCTCATCAACGGTTCACTCAAGCAACAATTCGTCATGCAGATGCTTGCTGATTGGGCAGGGCCAAATGGCTGGGCCTGGAAAGCCAGCTTTCAGTTTCGCGCGATGAATATTGTCGAAGAAACGGTTCGAGTTTGGGGTCGCGTCATAGGCAAACGTGAAGGCCCAGGATACGGCTTAATTGATATCGAGCTTGGCATCCTGAACGATGCAGGCAAAGAATCTACACCTGGTACGGCTACGGTTGCGCTGCCCTATAAAAATGGCAAGCCTGTACCTTACCCCTTTGTTCCACCTGCAGCCTAAGT
Organism: Bordetella parapertussis; assembly: GCA_945874505.1. Classification (GTDB taxonomy): domain Bacteria; phylum Pseudomonadota; class Gammaproteobacteria; order Burkholderiales; family Burkholderiaceae_B; genus Zwartia; species Zwartia parapertussis_J. The sequence goes on from CAMCII010000395.1 coordinate 1,018, forward strand.
CGAGTCAGCATGCAATCTGCGTTACAAGGCGTACGCGTTCTGGATTTGAGTCACGGTATCGCCGGGCCCTTTGCGGCTCGGCTACTAGGCGACTACGGTGCAGACGTGATTAAAGTCGAACTGCCTCGCAAGGGTGACTTTGCGCGCTATCTTGCGCCACTGAAAACTGATGCCGCAGCGAGCGAGCAGAGCCTGTTGTTTCAATATTTGAACTGGAACAAACGCAGCGTAGCGCTCGACTTGCGCTTAGCCTCAAGCAGACCCGTTTTGCGTAAGCTCATAGAGCACAGCGATATTGTGATCGAAAGCTTTAAGCCAGGCAGGCTTGCGAGCTGGGGTTATAGCGTTGATCAATTGCTTGAATGGAATCCGACGTTGGTCGTGACCTCGATCACGAATTTTGGTCAAACCGGTCCGTATGCACACTACCGCGCCAGCGATCTCACCCTGCAAGCAATGAGCGGCATCATGGCGATCAGCGGTCAAGTCGATCGCGAACCCCTCAAGCATGGCTTATCGCAATCCTTTTACTGTGCCGGCTTAACTGGCGCCTATGCTTCGACTATGGCGTACGCTGCTGCACAGGCCGATCAGTTTGGTGAGCACGTTGACGTATCGATTCATGAGTGCCTCGCCTCTGAGTTGGTATTGAATCAGTCGTACTACGGCTTTCTAGGCGCTGTACAAGGCCGACGCGCCATTGTGCAAGACCCCTTCGCGGGCGAACCGATTGCAGCACGCAAAGGTTTTCTGGCCTTTCAAACCGGCGGCGGGGCGCCGTTCGAAACCTTGGCCGATTTGTTTGGTCGTCCTGAGTTTCGTGAAGCGAAATTCGCAAGCCCGCCACAGCGTGAAAAGCGTGTGCCCGAAGTACGCGCGTTACTTGAAGAGTGCGTACAAGATCGTGACGCCAAAGACGTATTTCTCGCGGGTGCGACAAAACGACTCTTGATCGGTATGGTGCAAAGCGCAGATGATCTGCTGAACTGCGAGCACCTCAATGAACGTAAAGCTTTCGCTGAAGTTGCACATCCAGCGACGAACACGCACTTACAGTTTCCGGCAGAACTGACTAAGCTATCTGTTACCCCAACCAAAGTGCGCCGTCGCTCGCCCCTGCTAGATGAGCATCGTCACGAAATTCTTGTCACGCAGCTTGGGTTGAGCAGCGCTGAACTCGCAAGTCTGAGTAACGCCTCAGGAGCAGAACGCTGATCATGGAAAAGAAAAAGAAGCTTCCTTTAGATGGCGTTCGCGTCCTGGATTTGTCTTACGTCTTTGCCGTGCCGTATATGGCTGGCCTCTTGAGTGACTTAGGTGCCGAGGTGATCAAGATCGAAGCGCCACACAAACTAGATCAGACGCGTGGTCGGGCTTTTGGCCCCTATCTCGATAATGATCCCGCACAAGATCCCTGGAATCGTTCAGGTATTTTTTATGTTGTTAACCGCGGTAAGCGATCTTTGGCACTTGATTTAGGCCAAGAAAAAGGCCAAGCGATCTTTCGCGACTTAGTGCGCAAAAGCGATATCGTGCTTGAGAACTACACCCCACGTGTGATGCGTAAGTGGGGCCTGAATTACGACGAGCTTGAAAAAATTAAGCCTTCGCTCATTATGCTGTCGAACACCGGCTATGGCTCAAGCGGGCCGTGGTCGGCGTTTCCCAGTCAAGGCACTACGCTTGAAGCGACGATGGGTGTGACCTTCTACACCGGCTATGAAGGCGACAAGCCCTGGAAAGTTGGCCAATCTTATCCAGACTTTATCGCCTGCTGGGCGGGTATGAACGCGCTTTGGGCGGCGATCGTACACATGCGCAAGACCGGAGAAGGTCAATGGATCGACTGTGGCATGTATCAACTTGGGCTTTCGCTCATCCCAGAAGCCTTGATTCAAAAGCAACTCGACGGCACTGACCGACCTCGCATCGGCAATGAAGACCTTGAGCATGTACCCAGCAACTTATACCGCGCCAGTGGCAATGATCAATGGATTGCGATTACCGTTGACTCAGATGAGCGGTGGACCAAGCTCGCAGTGTTGATGGGTCACCCTGCCCTAGCGCAAGATAAGCGTTACGCGACTGCTGTAGCTCGCCGCGCGCACCGCGTCGAAATCAACACGCTGGTGTCGGACTGGACTGCGTCTCGAGAGGTCACTGCGTTAACGCGCTTGCTGCAAGCACAAGATATCGCGAGCGGCCCAGTACTCAACAGTAAAGACCTCTTCATCAACGAACACTTACAGCACCGCAGCTTTTATGAGCGCGTCGAACACCCCGCTCCGATTGGCCCGCGACCGATTATTGGGCGTCCTTACAAACTACGCTTTCGCGACGCGCATATTAAGAAGCCAGGGCCACGCTTTGGTGAGGATAACGATGCGATCTTGCGCGATGTGCTCGGGATGACACCCGAGCAGATTGCCGAGGTTAAGGCCAACAAGGTGGTGTGCGACCTGCCCACCAATCCGGGTATATCCGGCACGATGGATACCGAGATGATGTTGCGCTTGGGTACGCTTTCAGCAGTAGACAAAGACTATCGCAGCATAATGGGTGTAGACCGTTAAAGGAGTTGCTATGAGACTATATTTTTGCTCTGCTGTTGCTGGGCTGGTACGCTTAATGCTCACTGCTGCAGTATGCGCGTTACCCTTCAACACTGTCGCTCAGTCTTATCCTAGCCGCCCCATCACCTTTGTCGTGCCGTATGGGCCAGCCGGTTCAACCGATCCGATTTCAAGGCAATTTGCAACTCAGCTTGAAAAAATTTTAGGCGTTGAAGTCAATGTCGAAAATAAACCGGGTGGCTCGGGCACGATTGGCTTTGGTATCGTCGCGCGAGCCAAGCCAGACGGCTACACCAT
>CAMCII010000396.1 GCA_945874505.1 Bordetella parapertussis
CGCGAAGCTGCCATACTGACTGCAGCAACGGCTTGCTCTTGCGACAAGGCCATCAAGGCGGCACACGCCAGTGCAGCCGCCAGTGGCCCCACCGCACCCGGCGGATGCATCGTCAATTTACTGGGTTCGATCTGACCTGAAGCAAGGCGAAAACGTCCTTGGGCTTCAATCCCTTTTGCTAAGGCACGCAATAAGGCTTTGCCCTGAGCGCCATAACCACTAGCCTCGCGCCACTGAGCAAGCGCCAACAATGCAGGAAGCAACGGTGACAGCGCGTGATTAGGTGGGTTCCACATGGGTTCAAAGTCCAGCACGTGCATTGCGGCCCCGTTAATGCGCGCCGCCTGCACCACACCGGTCGAAAACCCCTTGCCAATCACCCGCGCGGGGCCCACCGGCACGTCTCGTCGAGCCAGTTTGGCCAAGATACTCGGGCCCGGTTCATGTGCCCCCGCGATGGCGACGGCTAAGCCATCTAAAAGCAACAAGCGACATTGACGCTCAAGCACAGGGTCAGTCGCAGGCCAAGCTAAAAGCAAGTTCACAAAACGACGGGTCAGGTCATCGGTGGGCGTCGCTGCGTTCACTTTAGGTGAGTCTCGGTTGTTTATGTCTGATCATTAGCTGATAGATTACGCCAGTTCATTATTCTTAGATGTCGTTGGCTTGTTTTTGACAGATTGCGCTCGCTCATTCTCTCGCAATTTCTGATCCTTGCAGCAGATCAAACTCCACTATTTGGAATCTTAGAGACCGAAGATATCAATGCAGGGTTATCCCTAATCGACTCACCTTGTCATTCGCCACAAACTGCCTGATGGCATATCAATGCGGTTGCTCAGCAAAAAAATTGAAGACCGCATGACGGCTCTAAGCGAACTGGCGCAGCGCCTGCAATCGAACCGCCGCCAGCGACAATTGCCGCGCCGCACCATCACATAAAAATCAGGATCATTATTATTATGAATCAGCCAACCGCCACTCAAACTGTGCTTGAGCAAATCGCCGAGCGTATCGTGTCTTTTGACCTCAAGGCCATCACTCCGCAAGCCATCATGTTGTCGCGCACGGCGATTATCGACACCTTAGGCGTCTCACTTGCTGGCGCCATTGAGCCTTGCACCACAAACCTGCTGCGCACACCTGGGGTTGCCTCAGCACCGGGCGTCTGTACGATTTTTGGCACGGCGCAAAAGACTTCAGCGCTTGATGCAACGTTTATCAACGGCACCGCCTCGCACGCCTTGGATTACGATGACTTTAGCCAACCAATGGGCGGGCATCAATCTGCGCCGTTGGTCGCGCCCCTGATGGCAATCGCCGAAGAGCGCGGTAACTCGGGCCTTGAACTGCTTCAATCGTATGTTGTCGGGATTGAAACGGAAATTCGCCTGGCACGCGCCGTCAACTTCTATCACTACGACAAAGGCTGGCATCCGACAGCGACACTTGGTGTCTTTGGTGCCGCCGCCGCTGCAGGACATTTGCTCAAGCTTGATGCCAAAAAACAAGCGATCGCACTAGCCATTGCCGCCTCGTTCGCCTCGGGTATCAAAGCTAATTTCGGCACCATGGTCAAGCCGCTTCACGTGGGTCAGTGCGCGCGTAACGGTTTACTGGCGGCTCTGATGGCCGATGCTGGCTACGATGCCAATCCTGAAGCGCTTGAGCACCATCAAGGCTTTTTCAATGCGTACAACGGTAAAGGCAACTACGATGCCAGCCTGATTTTTGAAAACTGGGCTAATCCCCTAGAGGTCTTAAGCCCTAGCATGGGGCTCAAGCAGTTTGCCTGCTGCGGTAGTACCCATCCAGCGGTCACCATGGCGCTTCAACTGCGACAGCAAGAAACCTTCAGCCCACAAGACATTGAAAAGGTCGACATCCTGCCGCACCGCCGTCGGCTACCACACACCAACAATCCAGATCCACAGACACCGCTTGCCGCCAAATTCTCGGTGCAATATGCAGTCGCTCGTGCACTCGTCGACGGCGCCGTGCGTCTTGACGACTTTGAAGGCGATGCGCACTTTGATAGCAAGGTACGTGCGATCATGGCAAAAACCACTGCCGCGCCACATCCCGATATGCCTGACGACTCACCCGATCAATTTGGTGCCGAGGTGATTGTTGCCTTGAAAGACGGGCGCACCGTTTCACGTCGCATCAATAGTCTGGTCGGCCGTGGCGGCGACTACCCTTTAACCAGTGAAGAGTTATGGGAAAAATTCAACGACTGCGCCAAACGTGTACTGCCGGCAAACGATATCCCTGCTCTGTTTGCTAAGCTCGAAAAGCTCGAACATATTAAGAATATTCGCGAACTCACCCCCTTCTTAGCCAAGTTCTCTAAGGCAGCCTAAGCACCAAAGTCGCTTGAGAAGATTCCTCTCTCTGTCCGGTATATAGTTGTGGCGTAAGCCACCCTTCCCTCAAGGAAATCATATGAACAGACGTGCTTTTGTCCGCTCGCCCGAATACATGTTGCAGCGGATGCAGAAAGATATTGCACGCTGGAAAAAAGTGATCGAGCTGCAAAAAATTACCCCTCAATAGTTAAAAGCCTCATGACGCACAAAAATCCCGAATACTTCCCGCTGGGCCAAAGCGGCCTCTACGTGCCGCGCCTTTGGCTGGGCACCATGATGTTCGGCGATCAAACCGACGAAACTGTTGCCAGAGAAATCATTGCAACTACCCGCGCTGCCGGCTATAACGCGATCGACTCGGCAGACAGCTATGCCGGCGGTGACTCTGAACGCATGGTTGGGCGTTTGATCGCGCAAGACCGCGCCCGTTGGATAGTCGCGACGAAAGTCGCTAACCCCATGAGCAAAGAGCCTAACGACCGAGGCACTTCGAGACGTTGGCTCATGACCGAGATCGACAACAGCCTCAAACGGCTTGCAACCGACTGGATCGATGTCTATTACATGCATCGTGATGACGAAGTCACCCCAATGGAAGAGACCCTCTCGACTTTTGCCCGACTCATTGAGCTTGGAAAAATCCGCTATTACGGTGTGTCTAACTTTCGCTCGTGGCGTATAGCCAAGATGGTTGAAATGGCTCGAAAAATGGGGATCCCACCACCAATTGTGTGTCAGCCTCCCTATAGCGCAGTCACGCGGATGATTGAAACCGAGGTGCTGCCCTGCTGCGACCACTACGGCGTGGGCGTCGTCGCCTACAGCCCACTAGCGCGAGGCGTGTTAACGGGCAAGTATCAGCCCAACGTCGCACCCGATGCCTCGAGTCGCGCTGGGCGCGGCGACCGCCGTATGCATCAAACCGAGTTTAGAAACGAATCTTTTGAGGTGGCCAGCGCGTTGAAAGATCATGCTCTGCGTCGTGGGTTGAGTCCGACTCAGTTTGCCATCGCTTGGGCATTGAACAACAAACTCATCCATGGCGTGATTGGCGGGCCTCGAACACTCGAACAATGGCAAGACTATCTTGCTGCGATGTCTGTCACGTTGAACGCCGAAGACGAAGCGGTAGTCGACGCGCTAGTCGCACCTGGCTACGCTTCGACGCATGGATTCACCGATCCACAATATCCCATTGTCGGCCGCCGAGCGCGCCAATCCTAAACTTTACTAAGTTCTAGATCACTCTCTTTGCCCATTGAAGCAAAGAGAGCCTAAACGATTTCATTGCTCAAATATTGTGCGAAGCACAGAATCGAAGAGGCTTCGCTGCCACAAATGCGATGGTCGAGAGGGCGACGAACATACCTCCTCTGATCGGCGATAATAGACACCTTGCCTCAACAGTGAAGTCTGCCGTCTTATGAACAAACGCGATATGGTCATCAAGAGCGTCGTCTACCTACGCGGACCAAATATCTGGACGTATTACTCAGCCCTCGAGGCAGTCGTCGA
>CAMCII010000397.1 GCA_945874505.1 Bordetella parapertussis
AAACGCGGGCAGGTGCAAGGTGATGAACGCAGTATGAAACCCACAGACAAAGTACCCCCAAAAAATCAGATGAAACGTGGGGTGCTTGAGTGCCTGACTAATCGCCTGTAACATCGATTGCTGCGGACCAGTGTTTGGGCCGGGTGTACCACGCAAAAACCAAGCCAAAGGCAAGGTCATGGCTAGCGTGAGCGACAGCACCCAATAGGCACCGGTCCAGTTTAGCGAGTCGATTAAGAACTGCCCAGTAGGCACCACCAAAAACTGACCCAGCGAACCGCCTGCGCTAGCGATACCCATTGCGGTGCTACGCGACTCTACTGGTACAGTGCGCGCAATCACAGGCAAAATCACTGCGAAGGTGGTGCCTGCCTGACCCAAGCCAATCAGCAGACCAGCAGTCATGTACAACTCGAACTCGGTGCTTGAGTAGCGCGTACCCAAGAGCCCTAAGGCATATAAGGCAGCACACAGCGCGATGGTTCGACCTGCGCCCAGACGATCTGCCATCATGCCCGCACCGATCGCGCCAAAGCCCCAGGCCAAGTTTTGTATGGCGAAGGCCATCGAAAACACTTCACGACCCCAGCCACGCTCAAGCCCCATCGGCTGAATAAACAAGCCAATCGTTGCACGAATACCCATGGCAAGCAGCACAATCAACGTGCCGATCAAAATCGTGCGTAACGCTAGGGGATCGTCAAGTAATTGTGGTTTGGGTGTAGCGGAAGTGTGCGTCTGCGTCATGTTACGAGGTGAACTATTCTATTTTTTTGGATCGTGCGTTTGCATCACGATTGCTTGAGGCTGATCATAACGAAAAGCGCAGGTAAAAACCAAAGTTCAGCAAGAAAATTGCCTTGACTGGCAAGATTGGAGGTGTTCAAACTGAGTCACCGCTCGTTGTTGCCATTCTTGATCAGTCGCCCCTCCAGTTCATGAGGCAAAGCCATTCCATCCAACCTCGTCGTTAGACAAGCTTGGTCCCGCCGACTGGAATCGAACCAGTGTCCCACGCTTAGGAGGCATGTGCACTATCCACTGTGCTACGGCGAGAAAGTGACCGGTCACCAAGACCTAGACTGGATCAAGAGCGACTTCGGTCAGGACGAGTCGTTGTGATTTTAAGCCACTGTTTCGTGTGGAGCCGCGGTCCGACCGGCGAGCGCCATTGTTATTTGGCATTCGGATTGGTTGTTTCAACCGCACCGAAGTGTAACAAGTCATCAACATACGCTTCCCAAAGCGCGTATCAGCCTCTGGGATGGTGTTGTGCGTGCAGGCTTTTGAGGCGCTCGCGCGCCACGTGGGTATAAATCTGCGTGGTTGAAATATCAGAATGCCCCAACAACATCTGCACCACGCGCAAATCTGCCCCATGATTCAGCAAATGTGTGGCGAAAGCATGTCTCAAAACGTGAGGCGAGAGTGGTGCATTGACCCCTGCCAAGACTGCGTATTTCTTGATCAACAACCAAAAAGATTGTCGCGTCATGGGCGCGGCGCGCGCCGTCACAAATAACGCAGGGCTAGTGCGTTGCCCAAGTAACTGCGGACGCGACTCGGCCAGATAGCGCGTAATCCAGTGTGCCGCCTCGGCGCCTAACGGTACCAAACGGTCTTTACCACCTTTGCCCTGTACGACTCGCACAACCCCATCACTTAGACTCACTTCGAGCACGCCAACACCGACCAGCTCTGAGACCCTTAAGCCGGTTGCGTAGAGCACCTCTAGCATCGCGCGGTCTCGCAGACCCCGCGCCGTGTGCACGGGGGGCTGCTGCAGCAAAGCCTCGACCTGTGCCTCGGACAAGGTTTTAGGCACTCGCAAGGGCTGACGCGCTGTGGTCAGTTGCAGGCAAGGATCAGCCGTCACGCGCTGATGACGCAGCGCCCACAAGTAGTAACGACGCAAAGTCGCCAAGCGCCGATTCGCAGTACTTGGCTTGGTTTGAGCATGTTTCGCGGCGAACCAGGCCTCGATATCGCCGCCCGCGGCAGCGTCCAACTCAAGACCACGCTGCTCTCTGAGCCACTCTTCAAAGCCGATTAAATCCAAGCGATAAGCGGCCAATGTATTGGCGGCCAAGCCATCCTCAAGCCAAACCGCATCAATGAATTCACCGATTGAGGCCGATTCTGTATGACGCATAGAAAAAACTACCCCTGATTACAGCGCTTGTGACCGAACACTACGCCTGCTGCCTGAACTGTACAACGCGACGACCTATCTTTTTTACAGCCTACGCCGAATGATGGACAATACGGGAAGTCAACTCTCTAAGCTACCTGCAGCGGTCGCCACCAACTTAGCCTCGCGCAAGAGTCGCGATCGTCATTGGGCTTGATTGATAGGCGTGACGAATCTCGCCCTTGACCCTACGCAAACACACAACTCTGATGCCCGATCACACCTCGTTGACTCTTGACCTACCCGACGAAGCAGCCACCGACGCGCTTGGCCAGGCCTTGGCGATGGTTGCGGCAGAGCTGAGCCCAAATGCCGCTGGTGTCTTAACGCCAGGGCCTAAGGCTCAAGGCAGAGTTCACCTGCAAGGCGAACTTGGCGCCGGTAAAACTGCTTTAGTGCGCGCTTTTTTGCGGCACTGCAACATTTCTGGTCGAATTAAGAGTCCAAGTTACGCGCTACTTGAATCTTATGAAGTTTCTAACTTATACTTGTATCATCTTGATTTTTATAGATTTAGCGATCCTGCTGAATGGCTAGATGCTGGGTTTCGTGATCTGTTTAAAAACAAGGCACTGCTTTTAATCGAATGGCCTGAGCGGGCCGGCGACTTACTCACTGCGCCAGACTTGTTAATTCAACTGGCTTACGCAGGTACAGGTCGCCAAGTCACGCTCAAGGCGTTTACTGATAGAGGGATTAGATGGCTCACCGCTTTGCCTCAGACCGCGACGATGTATCGCCGCCCACCCGAGCGCTCAGCCGACGCCGTCTCTTAGGCGCAGCGTCTACCCTTTTATTGCTACCAGTCATCCCACGCATCGCGATGGCCGCACGCCTACTAGCCGTGCGCACTTGGCCAGCAGAAGAATACACACGCGTCACTCTTGAACTTGATAGTGAACTTAAAGCCGACCACTTCACTTTAGAAACTCCACACCGTATGGTGGTGGATATTCAAGGCATCGACATCTCGCCTGGGCTCAATGAATTAGTGCGCAAGGTGCGCACTGACGATCCGTACATCAGCAGTTTGCGTGTCGCGCAAAATCGCCCGAATGTTGTGCGAATTGTGTTTGACCTTAAGCAAGCCATTGCCCCACAGGTCTTCACACTCAAACCGGCGGGTGACTACAAGTTCAGGTTGGTGCTCGACTTCTACCCAAAGGTCGCGCAAGACCCGCTTGCAGCGCTACTGAAAAATAATCCACAAAAAATCGATGAAGATCCGCTCGCGCAGATTCTCGCCGATCTCGGTCGTAACCCTAAGGGCGCGTCAATGGCCAGCCTGCCTGTGCTGCCCAGTTCGATTGCCCCTTCAGGCAACAGCAGAAGCATCACGCCTTACAAACAAGACCGCGGCCGTCGAGTCGTGACGATTGCCTTAGATCCAGGGCATGGCGGCGAAGACCCTGGCGCAATCGGCAAAGGTGGTACGCGTGAAAAAGACGTTGTACTCTCGATCGCACAGCGATTAAAAGCAAAAATTAATGCATCACCCGGCATGCGCGCCTATCTTACGCGCGACGGAGATTATTTCGTGCCTTTGCATGTGCGTGTTGAAAAAGCTCGACGCGTGAAAGCGGATTTGTTCATCTCGATTCATGCTGATGCCTTTGTACGACCCACAGCAGGCGGCAGTTCGGTGTACGTCTTATCCGCTGGCGGTGCCTCGAGCACCTCGGCGCGCTG
>CAMCII010000398.1 GCA_945874505.1 Bordetella parapertussis
TGATGCTCCAGTATCGGGCGGTCAAGCCGGCGCAGTCAACGGCCTATTGACCGTGATGTGCGGTGGCGATGCGGCCGAGTTTGAGTCGGTCAAAAACGTGATTGCCGTGATGGCACGCGCGGTCACACTCGTGGGGCCTGCTGGTGCCGGCCAGTTGGCCAAGATGGTGAACCAGATTTGTATCGCTGGTTTGGTACAGGGTCTGTCTGAAGGCATCGCTTTTGGACAAGCCGCTGGCTTAGACATGAAGCAAGTCATCGAGGTCATCGGCAAAGGTGCAGCCCAAAGCTGGCAAATGGATAATCGCGGCGCCACCATGGTTGACGATAAGTTTGAATTTGGCTTTGCGGTCGATTGGATGCGTAAAGATTTGGGTTTAGTCATGGACGAGTGCAACCGAAACGGCGCACGTGTTCCAAGCATTGCTTTGATTGATCAGTTTTATGCCGACGTTCAAAAAATGGGCGGCGGTCGTTGGGATACTTCTAGCTTGATTAAGCGCTTGCGTTAAAAAAGGTTGCGGTCATCAGCTAGAGTGAGCAGTGCAGCGATGCACTGCTTTTTTTTGTCTGGAACTCTGACTGACCGACCGACTTAACTAGGGGCCTTTCTGCGAGATTTGCTAAGGGCTTTGTTCAGGCAAAGCTTGTATCGCAGCTTGCTCTGCAAGTTCTTGCCCCCGCTTAAAAATCAAGGGAGATAACTCATTGAGCGCTTGAGTGTAAACGTCTCGCTTGAACTCGATGACATCCTCGAGTGAGACCCAGTAGGGGCTCCAGCGCCAAGCATCAAACTCGGGGTGTGGGGTAGCCCGCAAGCACACGTCTGTGTCGCGCCCAAGCATACGCAGCAGAAACCAAATCTGCTTTTGTCCCTTGTAGTGCCCGCGTGACTCACGCCGCATAAAGGTGTCCGGCACGTCGTAACGCAACCACTCGCGCGTACGCCCTAAAATGCGGACATGGTCGGGCAACAGACCGACCTCTTCGTGAAGCTCGCGCAGCATCGCCTGCGAAGGGCTTTCGCCCTGATTGATGCCGCCTTGCGGAAACTGCCAAGCGTGTTCCCGTATGCGCTTGCCCCAAAAGACCTCGTTTTTTTGATTAACGAGGATAATCCCTACATTTGGACGGTAGCCTTCGCGATCAAGCATGGCCACTCCCTGCGAATTCAATACAATGCGGGTGATTATACGTACCTGTTGGGCAATATGCCCTAATAAAATTTAGCCCCTATCCCATGCGCGCATCCGCCTTTCATATCAGCACCCTAAAAGAAGCCCCTAACGACGCCGAAATCACTAGCCATCAACTGATGATGCGCGCAGGATTGATCCGCAAACTGGCCGGCGGCATTTACAGCTACATGCCTTTAGGCTTGCGGATCATCCGCAAGATCGAAAATATTATCCGCGAAGAAATGAACGCCGCAGGAGCGCTCGAGCTCTTGATGCCTGTGGTGCAGCCCGCCGAACTGTGGGTCGAGTCAGGCCGTTGGGAGCAATACGGCCCCGAGCTTTTGCGCATGAAAGACCGACACGGTCGTGATTTTGTGTTGCAACCGACCTCTGAAGAGGTCATCACTGATATCGCCCGCAACGAAATTCAAAGCTGGCGGCAGTTGCCGGTCAACTTTTATCATATTCAAACGAAGTTTCGCGATGAACGCCGCCCGCGCTTTGGTGTCATGCGTGGACGCGAATTCACCATGAAAGACGCCTACTCGTTTGATCGCGATGTGGCCGGCGCTCAAAAAAGCTATCAGATCATGTTTGACGCTTACATGAAGATTTTTCAGCGCATGGGTCTGACCTTCAGAGCCGTCTCGGCCGACACTGGGTCGATCGGCGGCTCACAGAGCCACGAGTTTCAGGTGATTGCTGACATCGGCGAAGACCTGATCGTCTACGACCCCGCGTCAGACTACGCTGCCAATATTGAGCTTGCTGTGGCGCCCTGCCTGCTTGAACAGCGCGCCGCCCCAACCGCGACTCTGAAACTCGAACCAACGCCTGGCGCTGCAAAATGCGAAGCCGTAGCTCAATTACTAGGCGTACCACTGGCTCAAACCATCAAATCGATCGTGCTGGCCACCGATCTCAAAGATCAGCCAAGCCAAGTTTGGCTACTGTTGTTGCGCGGCGATCACGAGCTCAATGAAATTAAAGCCGGCAAGATCCCAGGTCTGAATCATGGCTTTAGATTTGCCACTGAGACCGAGATTGTTGAGCACTTTGGTTGCAAACCTGGGTACTTAGGCCCCGTGAACACAAAACTGCCAGTCAAAGTGATCGCCGACCACACTGTGGCTAAGATGCATGACTTTATCTGCGGCGCCAACCAAGAAAACGCCCATCTGAGCGGGGTGAACTGGGTGCGCGACTTGCCCGAAGCTGATTTAGTGACTGACTTACGCAACGTCGTCGCGGGCGATCGCGCGCCCTCGGGCAATGGCCAACTCGCGATTCAACGCGGCATTGAAGTCGGGCACGTCTTTTACCTTGGTACAAAATACTCTGAGGCGATGAAGGCGACCTTTCTAGACGAAACTGGCAAGCCAGCGCTGATGGAGATGGGTTGCTACGGGATTGGCGTCACCCGCTTGGTCGGTGCAGCGATCGAACAAAATCACGATGCCAAAGGCATTGTCTGGCCTCGTGCTCTGGCACCCTTTGAAGTGGTCATTTGCGCTGTCGGTTGGGGCAAAAGCGAAGAGGTACGCAACGCGTGCGAGTCAATTTATATCTCGCTCAAAGCTCAAGGAGTTGACGTCATTTTGGATGATCGCGACCTGCGCCCCGGTATCATGTTTGCTGAGTGGGAACTCATTGGCCCGCCTGTTAGAATCACCGTGGGCGATCGCGGCCTGAAAGACGGTGTCGTTGAACTGTTATGCCGCACCGAAACCGATGCTGCTCGTGTTGCGCTAGCTGACTGCCTCGCGCAAACGATCGGTCGTTTGTCGCAGGTTTAACAGCATGGCAACATGACGCCAAACGCTGACACGCCATCAAGAAGGGGCTTAACGATGCAACCCCAGCCGCCCGCGTTTAAACATCGTTTTGCTGTGCGCGTGTACTACGAAGACACCGATATGGGCGGTGTTGTCTTTTACGCAAATTACCTCAAGTTCATGGAACGTGGTCGCACAGAGTGGCTACGCGCCGCCGGTATTCATCAATCAGAACTCGCCGCGCAAGAGCAACGAGGATTTATGGTGACCGAGCTTGATATTCGCTACCTCAAACCCGCGCACCTTGATGACTTATTACAAATTGAGAGCGAAGTCACACGAATGGGCCGAGCTTCGTTACACTTCCACCAGACGATTTGCCGGAATGGTGAACTTCTGACAGAAAGCAATATCCAAGTGTGTTGTGTAGAAACCGTTAACATGCGGATCGCAGCAATCCCGCAATCGGTGCGTACCAAATTTGCAGTAACTATTCAGGAATAAGTGATGCCAACTACCTCTGACATGTCGATGCTCTCGCTGGTTTTAAACGCCAGCATCCCTGTGCAACTGATCATGCTGCTCTTAATTGTGGTCTCTGTTGTCTCCTGGACCTTCATTTTTTCGAAACGCGCCACAATTAAAAAATCGTTGGCGCAGACACGCCGGTTTGAAGATGACTTTTGGTCGGGTGGTGACTTAAACGGGCTTGACCAGTCGATTGCCGGGCGTTTAAACGAGAGCGGCGCGTTAGCCCGCATCTTTCATGCCGGCATGCAAGAATTCACCAAGGCGCGCCGCGCGGGCGCTACGCCCGCCTCAGCACCAACGCTTGATGGCGCGCGTCGTGCCATGCGCGCCGCCTTTCAGCGCGAGATGGATGAGCTCGAATCGCATCTGAACTTCTTAGCCTCTACAGGCTCAGT
>CAMCII010000399.1 GCA_945874505.1 Bordetella parapertussis
GCGTAGAGCGCGCGAGGTAAATATCCAAACAATAATTGAGGCTGCATATCGTTTTCGCGTTTATCGTTCAATTAATAGAATCATATCGCCTGCAAAATTATTGACCACTTAGGCAATTTAATTAGTTGCTGGGCACACAAATGATGTCCCCTGAGGTTTTGCCCTGCAAGGTGAGATCATTAAGTTCCTGACGGCGATGATTCAGGAAAAACTCATCTCGGGGGTGTAGGTCAGTCAACACAAGGTCATCGGACTGAGCCACTGGCAAGGGCTTAAAGTCGATTGTCCGATGAACGAGTGACGCATAGTCAGTGAAGTCAGGGTTACCACGCAGCAAGTGATCCGACACGGAACGCTCTTTTAGACGCGAAACAATCATCTCAGCGCTGACATCAATCGGCGTCTCGCTGCCTAACATGATGCGCGCAGGCATAATCAAAACCGAATGCGCAAAGGCCGATCGAAACGTCTCCGCACTTCGGCAGGTGGGTGTCCATTGAATGTAAATCCCCTTAGGCGCCAAGCGGGCACGTACCAGTCCCAAAAACTCTTGGCTATAGAGCATGCCACTCAAAGAGGCTTCTGGCAGAATCGCATCCGCTTCAATAATGTCGTAGCGGCGTGGCTCCTTCGCCAACAAACGCCTGCCATCCGCATACTCCATCGTCCAGCGAGCATTGGTCATCATCTGTCCAACTGGGCCGTCTGGCAGCACTTTGGCAAGTGCAGCGTGAACCCCGATAACCGGTTCAACGAGCTCAACCGCACGAACCCGAGTCTGTGGCAATACGGCAGCTGCCCAAGGCGTGCCGCCGCTGCCAACGCCAATGACCAAAACATCGCGTGGGTCTGGATGTACCAAAGGCCCTACAGCGCCAAGCAATTGGTGAATGGATAGGAAGGGAACTCGTCCCTGAGAAAATCCTTGAATAAAGAATGGCCCTTCTAATAAACCGTCCGCGCGGCGGTCAGCCCGAAACAAAGCCACCCCAGAACGGTCCTCAGCCCACGACACGTGATGGCCATCACTTTGCAGGTGTGTACGAGACCAAAAAGCAGCATTCCCCGGCAGAACAATCAAGGCCACCAAGCAGACTGTACCGACCGCGATTTCTGGCCATCGGCGCCATCGACTGGTTGCCAACCACCCAAGGATCAAAAGGATCGACAACACGGCCAGTGCCTGCAACGTACCTGCCGTTCCAAGCCAGTGAAGGGTAAAAAGCCCCGTGCCAATGGCTCCCAAGGCATTGCCTGCAATATTGGCCAATTGAACCCATCCCACGCGAGCACCAACCTGAGAAAGATCTTGTTGCACGGCGCGTTGAACAAACGGAAACGTCATGCCGATCAAAAATGCCGCTGGCCCCACAACCACGCCCGTCAACAAAAACATGGCTACCAGGGATTGGGGCCGCATGCGTTGCTGGTCAACCGACAAGTAAGTGGTTAACGGCTCATAGGGTAATGCCCACCAAGCCAGCAACAAGAAGACCGCACCAACCGCAAAGCCACCGGCTTGAGCCATAAAGAAAGCAGGCCTAGGATCCGCACAACGCTGCACCAACCGCGAAGCCAGCACCATGCCCAAGCCATCAGCCAATAGAAAAACGCTTAGCACGGTTGGAAACAAATAGGCGTGAAACATGCCGACCTGCCCAATAAATCGCACCCAGACGATTTCAAGGGCAACGATCACATATCCCGACATAAAAACCAACAAACACCACAGACCCAACCGGCCAAAGGGATCTGGCGCAGCGATTTTGGCATGAACCACTTTTGAGGGGCGTTCGCGGCTTGCCGTGGACAACATCGTGAGCACGATCAAGACCGCCAACACATCCAACGCAGCAGCCAGCATCAAGGCCCCAACAAACCCCAGCTCGCCCACCAAAAACCAGCCACCCAACAAGGCCCCGAGACCCGCGCCAAGCGTGTTTAGGCTGTAGAGTCGGCCAATGCGCTGAGCGGCAGTGTCAAGCGACGTAGCAACGGCTCTTGAAAGCAGGGGCAAAGAGGCGCCCATCAGTGTGGTTGGCAGCAATAGTCCGGCAAAGCACAAGGCAAAGATCGCCGTTGGGCTGTCAATCACCCCGGCCAAATCGGTTGCCAAGAAGTCGTACAAAAAGAATTTTGAAACGAGTGCGAAGGCGGCCACCGCTGTTTCAGCCACAGCAAATCCGATCAGCGCCCCTCTAGGCGAGAGTCGATCTGCGAGCCACGCACCGAGAATTGAGCCCACGCCAAGGCCTGCGAGGAAAGCGCCCACCACGAGCGAGGCCGAAACCGTATCGGATCCGGCAAAAACACCGAGCATGCGTTGCCAGATAATCTGGCACAAAAGCGCAGCAAATCCAGAGACGAAAAATGCAAGGGTTAACTTCGCCGTGGGCACTGCGGGCGGTACTGATTGACTGAAATCGGCGGGTGTGACCAAATTGTCAGAGCGGCTCATTGTTGCTTTTAATCATAATTGTTCACTAATGAAGTTAGTGGGCAAGATCAAAAAAGGACTTTTGGCCCCAAGAACTGGACTCGAACCAGAGACCTGCGTATTAACAGAAAAGTCGGCTGTTCGATTTATTAGGAAAAACAATGACTGAATTCAAAAAAAGATCACCGTGTAATCATTCGTGCAAATGCTTCAATAGTTGCATTATGCAACTATTGAGCACTTAGGTCCGTTTTTTGATCATGACAAAAGAACATATTTAATGCAAAGACACTAGTAAAAATTAATTCAATTGAATTGTTGATAAAGGTTTATCTAATTTAATGTACTTAATTTCTTTGGCATTAACGTCAATCTTCTTTAAATCAAAAGAATAGATATTGGTTGTTTCAAACATCTTTAGGTTATAGGTCATGTTTTTATTATCAGCCACGACTGACCACTCAGTAATTTCAACGCCACCAGCACCGCCTCCGTAGGCATTGGTTGCCGGTAAACTAATTGCACCCGGAGGAATATCAAAGCTACCCAAAATATGCCAAGCGGTATTATTTTGCTGCAAAGTAGAATAAGTTGTTGGTACAGACTTAGTCAAAAATAATGCTCGAATGAAACGGCTCGGGCTGAGATAGTCACCAGGTAGTCCATGCAGGCCACTGCCAGAGCTTGGAGGTGCGTAGGTAGCGCCATTAATGACTAATGGACTTTTCTCAACACTGGTGAGGTTTGCGTAATTGCCAATGTTGTTAAGCTGATCCCTGAATGCCGGATCATTAGTCATGACAGTAGTAGGATTATCGGTGATGACCATCTCACCTTTAAGATACTCAACGACGATACTCCTGCCTTTTGCATCATGCAAAGTCATGCGAACTGGTGCAGACTGGTTGTTGTAGGCGGGAATCGTCGAGCGATTAATTTTGATCTTCTGAAAACCTGCTTTAACTTCGTCAACAGTAGCAAAATTGGTCAAAGCATACATGAGCATCTGAATAGAGGCGATGCTATTTGCAGAATCAGCTAACGTCACAACTTGATACTCAGCGGTATTCGGGGCATTTAACAGGCCGCCAACCAAACCTTTTTCATTCATGCCGTCTACCAGGACTGGCATACCTAAGCCATTCATGCCAGCGGTAGCGTACTTAGTGGTCCAATTCAAACCAGTACCTGGCTTACCATCTACCCCGACGCCCGGAACCTGTAAATTTCGAGGAACTATTGTTAGCTCAGACTTTAGCGGTAAGCCAAACTCTAGCGTTCGACCATATACAAAGCCGCCATCGCTGCCTTTTAATAAGAAGCTAGTGCAAGCATGGCTTAGAATCGGCGCGATTGCCAATGTCAAAGACAGGGATGCTGCCATCATTGATGTAACTATTTTTTTATTCATTTGTGATTCCCTATTAAAAACA
>CAMCII010000400.1 GCA_945874505.1 Bordetella parapertussis
CTCTGGGCGCGCGATCGCCAATGGTCGTGATGAGGGCTTTACTAAACTGTTGTTTGATGCCACGACCCACAAGATTTTGGGTGGTGGGATTGTGGGCACCCACGCAGGTGATTTGATCGGTGAGGTTGCCCTGGCGATTGAGATGGGCGCTGATGCTGTGGATATTGGTAAAACGATTCACCCACACCCCACGCTTGGCGAGTCAATCGGCCTTGCAGCAGAAGCGGCCGAAGGGCATTGCACGGACTTGCCACCGGTTCGAAAAAAGTAAGCCTAAGTTAATAAGTATCCGCTCTAAAAAAAGGCTGCCTTATTTGGCAGCCTTTTCTCATCTCACACCGTCAGCACGCTAAAGCGCGACTGTCGAAAACCATGGCACCGCCGCAATCAGTACAAGACCTGCAATTAAAGCCATAATATAAGGCCAGATGGCGCCCATGACTTCATCTGGCGAAGTATTACCAATGCGACAGGCGACAAAAAATCCGATGCCAATCGGAGGCATCATCAGTCCAATATTCATTGCGGTCACGACGACCATTGAATAATGGATATCGTGTATCCCGAGTTTTCTGGCGATCGGAAACATAATAGGTGCCAAAATTAAAATGGCGGGGAGTCCTTCAAGCAAACAACCCAAGATCAAAAAGATCAGGATCGTGACAATCATGAAGGTGACGACCCCGCCAGGCAGAGTGGTTAGAAACTGTGAAAGATTTTGTACGACGCCACTTTGGGTAATCGCCCAGGCCATCGCAGAGGCCGTACCTAAAATTAATAATATTGCACCGCTTAGTGCCGCGGTTTCCACCAGCATGCTGTAGATTTTTTTCCAGCCTAAACCGCCATATAAAATCTGACCGATCACCATGGCGTAGAGTACGGCAATGGTGGATACCTCTGTTGCGGTTGCAACGCCACCACCAACGGCACTGCGAATCAAAAACGGCAGAACCAGTGCTGGCGCTGCAATTAAAAGGGTCCGCCCAATAACAGAACTGCTTGAACGTTTGACTTGATCCATGATTTCATGGCGCGCCTTCCATCTTGCCAAAATAGCCAGAGCGATCAGCAGCACCATCGCAATGATGACGCCGCTTTGAAATAGCCCTGCAATCGAGACTCCGGCGACCGAGCCAAGGACAATTAAAACGATGCTTGGCGGTACGGTGTCAGCCATCGCGGCGCCCGTTGCGAGCAGTGCAATCATTTCTTTGGGTTTATGCCCGCGACGTTTCATTTCTGGAAATAGGGCAGGTGCAATCGTCGCCATATCTGAGACCTTAGAGCCTGAGATGCCAGAAACAATAAATAATGAACCTAAAAGAACGTAGGACATGCCCGCTTTAATGTGTCCAAGTAACGAAGCTAGAAAGTCAACAATGGCTTTGCCCATGCCGGTGGCATCCAAGACGCATCCGAGAAGAACAAAGATCGGGACCGATACCAAAATCAGACTCGACATGCCTTCGTCCATTCGGCCAATAATCACCATAAGTGGCACGTTGGTCGCGAAGGCTAAATAACTCAGCGCGCCAATGCCGAAACAAAAGCCAATTGGTACGCCTGCAACAAGACAAAGAGAGACCAATACAACCATGAAAATAGCGATGTTGTAATAACCTATTTCAATGAGCGCGCTTGAGCTTATCCAGCATAGGGCCGTCAATACAATGACAACAGCCACGGCTGCAGCAAGGTTACGCAGGCTCACTGTACGGGCAGCGTAGGTGACGAGTATGGCAAGCATGGCCAAAATGCCAAAGGCAAGTGCGGAGACTCTGTATGTATTGGGTATGTTCAGTGCGGGTGACTTCACAAACCATTCTTCTTGCGCATAAATGAAGGCGGGTTGAATAAGTGCTAAAAGAAACGCGACGATCGCAACGAGCGCCAATGCATGCACAAAGCCTTGTATTTTTTTGGGCATCATGTCCAAAAACAAACTGAGTCTTAGATGCTCATTGCGATGCATGGCAATGGCTGTGCCGAGCATGGCCAGCCAGAGAAATGAAAGTGACACCACCTCATCGATCCAAACGATCGGAAGAGAAAAAATGTAGCGTGCGACGACACCCACAAAAAGGAGAACGATGATCGTAACAAGCAAAGCTGCGCTGAGCACCTCGAGCGGTTTAATCAGTCGTGAAATAACTGGGACTGGTTGGGGCGCGACTTCGGTTGTCATGAAAACTCCGGGTAATGCAAAGGGTCTTAATTCAGTATCAGTAAAAATTCGGGCGCCACACAAGGGGCGCCCGAACCTCTCAAGCTTGAGTCGTGACTTTGCTTTAAGCTACGACCATTAGGCCAGCTTACCGCTATAACGCTCCAGCATGGACCAAGCATCGTTTCCGAGTTTTGTCTTCCAGTCTGTGTAAAAACCGCCAGCGCGCAGACGATCGCGGAAGGAGTCCGGAGTTGTCTGATTAAAGATCATGCCTTTTTCGGTTAATCCTTTTTGCAGAGTGGCGTTCATACCTGCAACGTCCTCGCGCTCTTTCATGCCGGCAGCATTAATATTTTTTGCAACGATTGCTCTGAGGTTCTCTGGCAGTCTCTCCCAAGCGCGCTTGTTAGCCAAGAACCAAAAACCATCCCACATATGGTTTGTGATTGAGCAAAATTTTTGAACTTCATTGAGTTTTGCAGTATCAATGATGGCGAGCGGATTTTCTTGACCATCAACGATCTTGGTTTGGAGGGCACTATAAACTTCGTTGAAGTTGATAGAGGCGGGTGCCGAATCAAACGCCTTGAACATCGAAGTCCAGAGGGGAGAAACGGGCACTCGGATCTTAAAGCCTTTGAGGTCGGCGGCTGTTTGGATGGGCTTGGTCGAAGAGGTAATCTGTCTAAAGCCATTGTCCCAGATTTTGTCCATGACGACGAGGTTGGCTTTATTGATTTCCTTGCGAACATGCGCGCCCAAATCACCATCAAGGGCTTTCCACACGTCGTTGTAGTTACCAAAGGCAAAGCCAATGCCCGTAATGGAAGACGCTGGGACGAGCGTGGCCAAGATCAGGCCTGACAAAGTGAAAAACTCAACACCGCCGCTTCGAACTTGGCTCAGCATGTCGGTATCTGAACCGAGTTGGCTGCTGGGGAAAATACGAATTTCAACACGACCATTTGTTTCTTTCAAAACTGCGTCCGCCATTTCTTTGGCCCGGATATTCATCGGATGGGTCAAAGGCAGGTTATTGGCATACTTGTAGGTGAATTCAGCTTTGGATTGTGCCCAGGCGCTGTTCAGAGGAGAGGCCAAGGTAATAGCGCCTGCACCCATGCCAGTTAAAAGTTTGCGACGTGTAATGGACATTTTTGTCTCCAAGGGTTTCTTAATTGTTAACCATCATAGCAACGAACTTAGGGGTGATCGTCCCTAAATGCGCCGCAGGACGCTAAAATACGTGTTTTCCCCTATGTAGCCTCCTGGTCGTCAACGTGTCACATATTCTGCTTATCCCCGGCTCCTCCGTGTTGTCCAGTTTTCGCCAAGAACGCTTGCTTTCAAAGCTACGTGCTCTGGGCCTGCCTATTTCTGGGGTCAATGCCCGATATGAGCATTTTGTCTGGTGCGAAGAGTCCCCGGATGCCACAACAAAAGCACGTTTGACCCAGCTGCTGGACTACGGCGTGCCTCACGATCGGTCTTCAGTGGCGGATGGTGCGATTGTGCTGCGCGTCATTCCGAGACTGGGTACGATTTCTTCCTGGGCGAGCAAGGCAACGGATATCGCGCACAACTGTGGTCTCAGCTCTGTGCGACGGATCGAGCGCGGGATCGAGTACACACTGACCCCTGAGCGGGGCTGGCTGAAAAGTAAACGTCTGGATGCTGAGATGTTGGC
>CAMCII010000401.1 GCA_945874505.1 Bordetella parapertussis
GAGGTTTCGACCCGAACAATAATCGTGTCGCGCTTGGTCGTGCTTCCAATCCCCATTGTGACCGTTTTGCCTTGGTCAAGTCGAAAGGACAAGGGTATTGCAGTGATTGCGGTGATTTTCAAGGCTTGTCTCGTATCAATGTTGTTTGAATAGGATTATGGCCGATTTTGGTTGGGATGGGATGCCTGGCTTGCTTTGTTGTTAGACAATTAGCGCTAGTTTATGGCCACTTTCAGCAGGCTTATGTAAGTGTTTGTAAGAGTTTGGCCCAGGTTATTGCGTTTGACTTTACGGCAGTTCAAAGTAGAGACTGCAGGCGGTCTAGCCTAAAGATTCAATGTTGAAGGATGTACGATGACTATGTTTAATTCTTTGGCCTACGCCACAAAACTGGTTAATACGGGCCTGCCTCGCGCGCAGGCTGAAGTTCATGCGCAAGAGTTGCAAGAAGTGCTTGAACGAGAGCATGAGCAATACGCAACCAAGGCCGATTTGATTCTATTGAGTCAAGAGGTGAAGGCTGAGATCGCTGACCTAAAAATCGCGCTGGAGGCTAAGATTGACGACTGCAAAGCTGAATTTTCTGGTTTGCGTGCTGACGTAGCGGTACTGACAAATTCGCACAAGTTTGTTCTTTGGATTGGCGGAGGCGTCGCGACCATGGCTCTGAGCGTCTTTGGCCTGTTTATCTCAACGCTCCTGCCCTCTTTGAAGTAATGGCGCGCGGGTAGTTTTGAGCGAGGTCAATTGTTTCCTTGCCTCGTTGCTGAAGTTGAGCTGCCTGTTGCGCGTAAGAAGTAGGGGGTTTCTCGAACGGCCGTTTAGTTGTTATCAGGGTATGCTCACTGCAAAATTCGATTTCACAAAAAAGTAACCCGCCGGTTTGAGGATATGCTTACTCGCATAGCCTTGGCGGGTTTTATTGATTGAGATCGTACACGAAAGATCCAACCAACGTTAACCTCAGAACCTAAACGTTGCACCCACGAGTACGCCATACATGTTTAGATCGACCGTAGCGTTGCTTTGACTTTTTTGTTTGTAATAAAGATTTTTAACTGCGAGGGTAGCTTCACCCCAGCTGTAAGCTTTGCCGATGCCTAGCAATTGTTGCGAGGTGACCTCGGTGTTTGAGCTGCCACCGCCCACATCGAGGTAAAACGGCACAAAATAATCGGTATCAGCAATACGAAAACGTCCTTTGACACCCACGACTGGATCAGCGATGGTCGACGACATCTTTGCAACCGCGTTATACGGAGTATCCCCGATGCTGATGTTGGTTCTTGTGTTTAAGGACAAAACACGAATACCTGCAAGTGCGTCAACATAACTATTATTGGTGTTATGCAAAGTATAGGTACCCGCCAAGGTATAGACCCCAGTTTCTGCCGTAGTCTTTGAACCAAGATCCATTTGGCGAACAACGGATGATTTGTTCAAGGTCATTTTTGCGTAAAACAAATCAGCCATGACACCGAAATGACCTTTATGTAGTTCGGCAAAAAGCATGCCACCAACATTCAGATCTTGCAACAATTGACCTGCTCCCATACTGACCGTGCCTAATTTCGACTGGTCGTAATAGAGCGACCCATTCACATTGACACCCCACAGGTAGGGAGAAATCGAGCCGCGCCATTCGTTAGTCACTTGAGGGACGGCAACCGGTTTATCTTGGGCATAGAGGTTCAGCGAGGTGAACGCACTAAGTAACGTTGCGGTGATGAGGGCAGTTTTTTTCATGATTGAAAGGGCTCAAAAAGTTCGTTTATTCAAATTTTTTTGGCCCCTTAGGCCGGGAGGCCAAAATGACTGTTCTTTAACGCGCCGTTGAAAAAAAACGGAACATCTTCGATTTGGTTTATAGGTACAGTCTATCTGAAACATTGCACCCATCATGGCTAAAGTTTATGTTAGGATTTATTGGTTGTAAAGCAATACACACATTGACCGCGCGTGAGCGCTTTGGTGAGTCAATGATTTTATAATCTTGACGAGTCGTCACACATGACACCTAAAAAAAACAATATTTGCAGTCACCTCGCTGTTTAGCGTTGTGGCTAGTTCCTGTGTTGTCGCCGAAATCGCTGCCCGGGCAACCTTCACGTTTATTTTTACAATTAAGTTCTTTGTTTGACATCCACAGCCACAGAAATGACATATGAAATCACTTGTTCAAAACCTAGCCCTCGCGAGTTTTTGTTTTGCTTTTTCTAGCGCTTTCGCAACGCCTCCTCTTGCGCCATTTTATGAGTCGGTCATACAAATGAGCCCGACTGGGGTATTGGGTCAAGTGATCAAAAAAGAGCAGATTCAGACATCACTCAAAGGTGCGCAAGCTTGGAAAATCGCCTACATTTCATCCGATGTCGGTGAGCGTAAGACAATCGCTACGGCACTCGTGATTGCCCCTGTTGGCCCGGCCCCTAAAGAAGGCAGACCCATTTTGGCCTGGGCCCATGGCACAACAGGCTCTGCCCAAAACTGTGGCCCCTCCCAAGTCATCGATCCAACTCGTGCGCTGAATCAATATTTTCTGATGGATGGAAACTCTTGGACTGACTATGGGATTCCGAAGGGTCAAGAGTTTATTAACGAAGGTTATGTCGTTGTTGCCACCGATTACCAAGGTCTTGGTGGTGGTGGTAAGCATCAATATGCCGTTGCACAAACTAATGGCAGAGATGTCATTAACTCCGCGCGAGCAGTGAGCTCTATGACAGAAGTCGGTGCGGGCAAAAAGACGGTTGTGTATGGTTGGTCACAGGGTGGGGGTGCAACGATTGCAGCGGCCAGTCTGCCTGACTATCAGGCTCTGCAAGGTACTGCCGCAGACAATTTACAGTATCTTGGATTTGTCGCCTTGGCACCAGAAGATTTAGCAGCTCTGCTTCCAAAAGCTCCGCTCGATGAAGCTAGTGCGATCAAAGTCATGAAAGGGTTCACTGAGGCGAATGTCTCTAACGTGTTCTTATTTACCCACTTTATGATGGGGCTTTGGGGCACTCAGGCCGCTTACCCCGAGCTTAAGCTCACCGATTTGCTGACTGAAGAAGGTGCAAAGGCCGCCGATCAATTATCAAGTAACAAATGCGTTCATGTGATGGGTGATTCATTTAACTATGCTTATGGAGACAAATATAAATCTCTAGTGAATCCCCAAGCCAGCAACTCTTCGGCATGGATTAAGGCGTTTGTTGATGGTAGCGTCAAACCCGTAAAACCTGTCGCGCCAGTCGCGATGTATTGGGGCACAAAAGATACTGTCGTGCCTCCGGTTATGCATGAGCTTTATCAAAAGCAGATGTGTGCGATAGGAGCAAATGTAGCGAGAGTTCAGCTGCCAGGTGAGCAAACACACTTTA
This sequence comes from Bordetella parapertussis, assembly GCA_945874505.1. Taxonomy (GTDB): domain Bacteria; phylum Pseudomonadota; class Gammaproteobacteria; order Burkholderiales; family Burkholderiaceae_B; genus Zwartia; species Zwartia parapertussis_J. The sequence goes on from CAMCII010000401.1 coordinate 3,369, forward strand.
CAACCCCAGGCGTTTCTGCTCCCATGTATTTTGAGTGGGTCAAGGATCGTATCAATGGGAAACCCTTGGAGAATGGTTGCCCAAAAGGGTAAGGCTGACAAGTCGTACAAACCATGTTGCTGCAGCGGGGATTGCCGTCAATGAACAAATCTGGAGGTAGTCTGACCAGTTTGCGAGTTACCTGAGCGCTTTTCACTTAATGATTACCATGCTCTAACCGGTTGTTGACAATCGTTACGTTGGGCCGGGTTTTTCACCGCTCATGGCTTAGCATAGCCAGATTTTGCTTTCCACCCAGTTCACAGGGAAACCCATCGCGGTCACCAGAGTTTCATGTTCACTTAGGAGATCTTTTAAGCGAATACGCCAAATGTGCTTTGGTGCAATCATATCCATCAAGTGAAGCAAAATGATCAATGTGTTGTAGAGCTTGCGTGAGCCGAGAACACACTGATTGGCAAGTCCGACAGGCTTGTT
>CAMCII010000402.1 GCA_945874505.1 Bordetella parapertussis
TCGCCCGAGCAACCGTACACGCGCGTGGTGCGCTGTATGCCGAATACGCCCGCCTTGGTGCGTGCAGGCGTAACCGGGATGGCTGCTGTCGAAGGCTTAGCCAAAGAACAGAAAGACATTGCCACACACTTGTTGAGCGCTGTTGGGCAAGTGGTGTGGGTCGATAACGACCAAGCCATCGACGCGGTAACAGCCTTGTCAGGCAGTGGTCCGGCCTACGTATTTTTGTTTTTAGAGTCTTTGATGGCTGGGGCGCAAGCCTTAGGGTTATCGGCAGAGCAGGCGCGTACGCTTGCCCTCGCGACCTTGTCTGGCTCGACACAGTTAGCAGCTGAGTCGACTGAAACGCCCGCGGTCTTGCGCGAGCGCGTGACCTCGAAAGGGGGCACGACCGCCGCTGCTTTAGATGTATTTGCTCAACAGCATTTCTCAGCAATCGTTGCGCAAGCGATGGCTGCAGCGAACGACCGTGCAGCTGAACTATCTAAAGAATTTGGTCGCTAGTGCTTAACATTATTTTTAGAAGAAAAATCGCATGAAAAAAATACTCATTTCACTGGTTGTGATCGCGGTTATTGCTGTGTCAGGCTGGCTGGGCGCCAGCATCTACGCGGGGCGCTCTGCAGCAACCCTTCTTGCGAACCTGAGCGCAAAGTCAGGGCAAAACGCGGCAATACGTGTTGCCCAGCTTGATCATAAACAAAGCCTGTTGTCCTCAATCGGTCAATTTGAAATACGCTTTAATGACCTTGCTGTCGATGCAAAAAGTGGCAGTCAAATGTTTGCGCTGCAAGTGAACTATAGCGTTGAGAATCTGCTATTGCCTTCCTCATCCATGCGTTTTAAATGGGAAGTCAAGCCGGTTGGTACAGCGGGTACAGAGTTCAATCGACTCTTTGGCTCTGAAATCAAACTCACAGGGCAGGGCAAGCTCGCGTACGGCGGCAAAGCGATATCCACCCTGAAATTGCCAGAACTCGCGATGAAACAAGGTAAAGAGTTGTTTCATTTGTCTCCTTCAAGTGGCAATATCGCCTGGGGTGAGAAGACTGTCTCGCTGCAATGGAAAACCGATCGTTTGAGCTCGCGCGGCGAAGATCATGTGCTTGATATGCACGGCTTACAGTTTACGAGCGATATTCAAAATCGAGCACGCGGGCTTGGTACCATGCACTTTGCGATCGATAAGTTCAGTACTAAAACTGCGACTGCAGAGTCTGTTGCGGTTGACGTCGCCATTACAGAGAACAACGCCAAGCTAGAAGTCAGTGTGATTCCAAAGATCGCGAGTTTGACTGTGGCGGGCCAAAAGCTCAGCGAGCTACTGTTAGAGTTAGCGGTAAAAGGTTTGGATATTGCAAGCGTCGATACACTGTCTGCGATCAGCACCGATTCGGGCGACTTTCGAAACTTGACTGCTGACGAACAAGCGCGCGCGCGCGGTGCCTTGCAAAATCTCGTTACCAAAGGTTTTTCAATTGGCTTGCCACAAATTTCAGCCAAGATGGGAACCGGCTCAATCAAGGGAGACCTCTTGCTTGAAGTCAGTCAGCCTGTTGGTGCGGCTGCTGACAAGTTCTCGCTCGTTCAGTCGGTCAAGGCGAATGGCAAACTTGAGGCGCAGGGACGGATCATTGACAACACACAAAAGCGTCTAGCGCTCATGCTCGGGTTGGCAACCGAGACGCGCGAAGGATTGCGGGCAAACTTTCAATTAGCAAACGGTTCGATCAGAGCAAACGGCAAATCTTACGATGTACGAGACAACCTCGCGTATTTCGATGAAATGATCAACGCTACGTTATATCCAAAGTGATTGTGCGCAACCCCACCAAGAGCCACCTATCAATCAGTCGATGCAAGCGAATTCGACTTGGTACAGATCGATCGCCACGCTTCACCACGCGATCGGCTAGAGTTGCGGGTGCGCTAAATATCAGCACTGAAGTCTGTACGGACGCCACGCGAACGCCATTCGTCGCTTGGCGCACTGCATGTCTTTTCATCACAAAAAAAGGATCCTGCGAAGGATCCTTTGTAACTTACAAAATCAAAGTGGCTTAAACCGGCGTAAACGTAGGCACGGGTGGGCCGTCGCCTTCGGTTGGTTTGAACACCAATTTTACTTTTTGACCAATCTTTAGAGCAGCCAAGTCACAATCGACGATTTGCGTCATCATCGTGACGCCTTCTTCGAGCGTGACATATGCGATGCAATAGGGATTTGGGTTGCCGCGTTGCATCACGCTTAACGAGTAAATCACGCCTTTGCCTGAGCCTTCTTTCCACTCGGTTTCACCGAAGCAGAAGGGGCAGAGTGCACGTGGATACCAGTGTGGCTTTTTGCACGAGGTACAAAATTTAACCAAAAATTTGCCGGTACGTGCTGCATCCCAGAAGGGCTCATTACCAGGTTCTTTGGCGGGTGCGGGTAGTGGGTTGGGTTGATACATCATAGTCATGATTATGCACGCTCCAGAATCAGGGTTGCACTGCCGTGACGCGCGCCAAGCAGGCCGCCTGTACCGTGTGCCAAGGCAAGATCGCAGTTTTTAACTTGTACGGCAGGATGGGCTTCGCCGCGCAATTGACGTACAGCTTCGATCACTTTCGTGATGCCGCCGCGGTTGGCCGGGTGGTTATTACATAAGCCACCACCATCGGTGTTAAACGGCAATTTGCCAACACCCGAGATCAAGTTGCCATCCGACACAAACTTGCCACCTTCGCCTTTTTTACAAAAGCCAAGGTCTTCAAGTTGCATCAAGACCGTGATGGTGAAGCTGTCATAGATTGAGGCGTATTTGATATCTTGCGGGGTAATGCCAGCCTCTTCAAAGGCTGTGGCACCCGAGCGGCGTGCGCCAGAGTAAGTCAAGTCAACATGACCGCCTAACTGGCCTTTGGTGGCCTCACCAGCGCCGCGCAGTTTGACCAGTGGGCGCTTGAGTGATTTGGCAATATCAGGATGTGCGACGATCAGTGCGCCACCTCCATCGCTGACCACGCAGCAATCGAGGCGGTGCAGGGGCGTTGAAACCAGTGGCGAATTGACCACGTCTTCAACAGTCACGACATCGCGCAGCATGGCGTGAGGATTATGTTGAGCATGGTGCGAAGCAGCCACTTTGATCCAGGCCAATTGCTCTGCAGTCGTGCCGTATTCGTACATGTGGCGTGCTGCGACCATGGCATAGCTATTGACGGTCACGGGGCCGAAAGGGGCCTCAAACGGAACGTCAGGAATGTCAGCCCCCCAACTGCGTGGCTGCATCCCAGACGAGCCAGCCGAGCGTGGGCGGCCTGCCAGGGTGATCAGTGCAATCTTGCACTTGCCAGCGGCAATCGCTTGAGCAGCGTGCGATACGTGAATCAGGTACGAACAGCCGCCTGTTTCGGTTGAGTCGACATGGCGCAGGTTTGTCAGCCCCATATAGTCAGCCATGTTCAGCATGCCTAATCCTGGGGCATCGCCCGCGCAGAAGTAACCGTCAATGTCGCTGAGTGACAGACCGGCATCAGCCAGCGCACCTTTGGCAGACTCGGCATGGATTTGAGCAACCGATTTATCGGGTGCTTTGCGAGTAGGGTGCTCGTAGGCACCAACGATATAAGCTTTGTCTCGTATGGTCATGGGTCGTTGTATTTATCAAGAGTCAAAAAAATAGTGCTGAGTAAGGCACAAACCAACTAGCTTTTTACCACTGATGCGAGCTTGCGTGTAGCGCGCGGGGGGGTGGCGCCTGAACTTTTGGCGCTTGAGTGTGGTGTGCGGGGTCGGTGCTTGAACTTTTTGCGCTTGCGTGTGGTGTGCAGGCGGGCAGGTCAAC
>CAMCII010000403.1 GCA_945874505.1 Bordetella parapertussis
AAAGCCCAAGGAGCCGCAAAATGAACCACGCACTGACTGCACAAGACCTGTTTTCTGAAATGCGGCGCATGCCGGCAACCGAGCGTGCCAAATTCTTTTTGCTTCTGAGCACTAATGCATTTCGTGGCGATGATTTCAGCCACGAACAGGTTTTTGGTCATTTAACTCGAGAACCCCTGTCAGCGGCAGAAGCAGCCGAGTACTTAGAAATACCGTTGCCAACTTTGCGGCGCTATGTTCAGGCTAGAAAATTGCTACCTAGTCAAATCGTTGGCCGTACGCAAATGTTCTCGGTCAACGATCTGAGGGCGTACAAACGTAATCGCGATTGATCTCAACAATGGTCCAGAGCCAGTCTTTAAACTCATTTTTCTTTTGAAGCGCTAAGATTGAACTGGGTTTAGGAGTGTCTTGCCCCGCATCAATAGCATCTTTAATCCACAGTTCAATGGATTCTTTCGCGTTATCGATCGCTTCGTCGATTCCGCTGTCAGCAGCCGAGAAGCATCCTGGTAGATCGGGTACGACGACCCCCCACGCAGTGTGGGCGTTGCCTGGTTCAATTGCGATTGGATATCTTAAGTGGGTTTGATCCATTCTGGAGTTGATGGTTTCAATTTGATCGAGTGCGGCGATTGAGTAGTGATGAGCCTCATAAGCCTGAATAAGGTCCACTAAGATGTCTAACCGGTCGCCCTCAGGGGTGCCTAACTCTGGGTCGGTATCTATTAGCCTAGAGATTTCTTTGAGCGCAGTTTGATAGGATTGCTCGTCGTGAATGGGGTGAATATTGATGATTACTCCTACTTACAGTTCAGCTTCACTGCGATATTGCATCTGTCTTTGCGCAAGTCGTAATTGTAGTTTTAGATCAGAGCCAAAACACACGCTTGACGGGGCTATCTTTTGTATCAAATTGTTTCGCGGTCACCACGTTTGTATTACGGCGGCATTGCATAGCCAACTGATTCGTCGCCACCCATCCGCCTTACCTTAATCGTTAATTTTCAAGTCTAACCAATAGCGTTACAAGTTCAACAATTGCGGTTGATGGCATAGTGTCATCGAACGCAGTGCTAAGTGTATTCAAGTTTTTAGCTCGCTGGGTAGCGAGGTTTAGGCATTGCTTGGTGGCAGCAAAACTGTGACCTGCGCCTTTCGAGTAACTTGGCATGTGTTGTTTGAGTCGACGCAGAATCTCGTCGCGGTGCAGTAGATGGTGAGCATCTTCGAAGTGTAGTAACAACCAAAGTTCAAAGCAGGGCACCGAGGCAATGGCTCTGAAAGCTACACGTTGATTGGCGTCATTACGTAGTTTTTGGTCGAGCGATTCAGAAATTTTGAGAGCGTCAAAGTAAGATTGGTGATCATCACGATCAAAAACAGCAAATATTTTTTCAAAGCCTTTTGCGCGAATACGCTTGTGAACGTCTCCTCTTTCAAACAGTTGTTGTGCATAACGCACGACTTGAATCGGTTCAGTACCGAGTGCGCATGGGTGTACTTCAACGTTTGCTGTGCGTAGACGGTACGTATTTTTTATCTCTTTGAAATAAAGCGGTTCGGTCTTACTGCCTTCAGACACAATCAATACTCGATCATAGCTAGCTCGTTGATTATGCTTTCGCGCTAGGTGTGCGCGTTGTCGGATTTTGGGTGAGTTATCACGTGCCATCTATGTTATTTCTCGATCTCGCTAAAAAACGGCAGCGCGCCGTAACGTCCCATCAGATAACCACGCTCAAGCGCTTCATTTTTGCGTGGGCTGAAATCTGAAAGAGGATAAAGTTTTGAGGCTTGATCGCGATCTTTTTCAATAAACCATATTTGATCGCGACGAAACAATTCTGGATCGAGCAAAGACGTGTCGTGAGTTGTAAAAATCAATTGAGCTCCGTTTGTGTTGACACTAGGGCTTTGAAAAAGCTCTACTAGCCGGCGTACCAAGAGCGGATGTAAGCTGCTGTCGAGTTCGTCGACGACTAGCGTTGTGCCTTTTGCGAGAATGTCTAGCACTGGTCCACTTAAAAAAAGCAGATTGCGGGTGCCCATTGATTCATCGCCCAAGCTAAATACGGCCTTGCCTTGATCGGTGGCGTGATGAAATAGCAATTCGCTGATTTCTTGTTCTTCGTTGTGAACTTCAGTTTTTCCGGCGGCAATATCAACGTGCACAGCTTTGCCAGATACCTTGCGCGTGACCACTTCGATGTCAGAAATACTGATGTCGGCCGAAGTTAAGAAATCACAAATTGCCCGCTTGCCTTCGGGATTGCGAAGCATCTCAACCGCAACGTGTTGGCCTAGCGGCGTGATCTCGTTAAAGACGGTCAACTGACTCACGAACCACGCAAACACAGGGCTTAATTGCTCGCTATTCAGTTGTACCGCCATCGATAAGAACAATGCGTTTGGGCGTGTTGCGCCTTCCCAAACGGTTTTGGGGCCCTTTAAGCCGGTGCCAAAGTCGTAGACATCTTTGCCGCTTGCCTGATCGTAGTGGCGCTCGAACCATTGCTGCGGCTTAAACGCCCTATAGACCAGTAGATACTCTTTGGTGATTCGCTGGGCAGTGAGTTCAAACCCGTATTGGTGGCGAACCCCGTCTAGGATAAACGTCACCTCAAACTCTGTGGGCTGAGCAATCGCAGTAGCGCCAAAGCGAAAAGGTTGCAGGTTAAAGACCTGACCTGGCTGCATGACCGAGGCAGACTCGAGCACAACCGCGCGCATGTATTGCAGGGCCTTAAGTAGGTTAGATTTTCCGCCCGCGTTGGGCCCGTAGATGGCCGCGCTGCGCAGCAACAGCGGTGCCACCTTGATGCCGGAGGGTAGGGTGTTTAGCTCTTGCAAAGACTTATCTTTGGTGGCCACGAGGCTTAGAGTTTGCTCGTTTCGCAAAGAACGAAAGTTTTTGACTTTGAATTCTATTAACATATAGTTAATTTAAATTAACAAATAAAATTATATTATGAACTTTTTATTCAAAAAATCAATTTATTTTTCACTTCGTAAGTAACGCGTGTACTACCCCCATTCCCCCACCCCCAAATCAAACCTCAACCGCAACCTCTGCACCCGTACCCCCGCATACACCGCTTCAACCCCCGCACCGTCACCCACCAGCGGCAAGCTTGCTTGCGCTTCTAGCCTAAACCTTTCACCCAGCACCCCGTCATACGCCTGCGCCCACCAGCCTTGGATGCGGGTTTGTGCGCCAGAGAGCATGACCTCGCTGGGTACGCGGTCGCTCTTTTGGCGGTTGAGTTGCGACGAGGCGGGCATTAAGTTCCACAAGTCACTACAGGGCCAGGCGTGCCAAGGTAAACAGTGATCGATGTCGAGCGTGTTTGCAGTTAAACGCTTGCCGCTATACACACACTGCAAGCCACCACCTTGCAGCTGTTGCAGCGCCTGCCCACGGGCAAGGGTGACGTCGCGTGCGGGGTCTGACCAGGCCAACGCCGCCACTAAGGTATTTTCGTCAACCGTGCGGTGTTGGCGCAGCGCATAGCCTTTGATCAGCCGCGCCCACTCAGCCAGCAAGGCTGGTTCGATCCACGCGTCAAAACGTTGCAGGGCAGTGTAAAGATGTTGCGTCAAGCGCAAGTGCCCAAAGCTTGACAGATACGCCTCGTCAAGCAGCAGATGCTTAGGCCCCGCCACACGACCATGGCGCGTGACCGCCAAGATGTTGCTGCGGCAACCCCTCCTTGAGCAGCGGCATATATTGCCGCAACCAAAACAGTGCCACCAGCCCTAGCGGAAGCTCGACCCAGCTGGGCGCGCCCTCAACCACGCGGGCGTAA
>CAMCII010000404.1 GCA_945874505.1 Bordetella parapertussis
AACACCAACTGCGGCAATGGCTTGCCAAGGTTTATCGTGCACGTAGTCATCCGCTTCGCGAATGACTTTTTTCCCTTGTCTCAAGATTGACTCTTGCGTGTCATGCAATGATTCGCGGGTTGCGCGCAGGGAGTCGAGCGCACGTGCACGGAGCTCTGCGGCCTGATCACCCGTAGCGCTGGCCGCGCTACGCAGAAGATCTTCGGCTTCAGCCAAAGCGGCCTTCATGCCTTCGAGTAATTTTTCTTGGACGCCACCGGCAACAGCGTTATGGGCGGATTGATTCATGTCGGGCTCCTTTTCATACTACGTTTGAACGATTGGTTTGAGTGAACGTCACCAGTATGCGCCGAGCCCTAAGGATTAGACTTGATTTATATCAAATTGCCCTCATATTAAAATACTCATCTTTCATTCAACAATTTAGTGATTTCATGAAACTTCTCTCTAAGACAAATCTTGGCGCAATCGAACTGAGTAACCGTATCGTGATGGCGCCTTTAACCCGAATGCGTGCCCAAGCCGGTGATGTACCCAGTGATCTGGCAGCACAGTATTACGCTCAACGCGCCAGCGCGGGGTTGATTGTTTCTGAGGCAGCTCAAATCTCTGCTTTAGCGAAAGGCTATCCTGCCACACCAGGTATTTACAGCGACGAGCAAGTACAAGGTTGGCGCAAAGTGACCGACGCGGTTCACGCAGCGGGTGGAAAAATTATTTGCCAGCTTTGGCATGTCGGTCGTATCTCGCACAGTTCCTTGCATCCAGAGCAGGGTCTGCCCGTCGCACCCTCGGCGATCGCGCCTAGTGGTAAGGTATACACAGCCTCTTGGGGTCTTGAGGCGTTTGAGACACCACGCGCAATTGAGTTACCTGAAATCCCAGGCCTAATTCAAGACTACGTTCACGCGGCCAAGCAGGCCAAACTTGCTGGCTTTGATGGTGTTGAAGTGCACGGTGCAAATGGTTACCTGTTAGATCAGTTTTTGCATAATGGCTCAAACAAACGTACCGATCAATATGGCGGCAGCATTGAAAATCGTAGCCGTTTATTGCTTGAAGTCTTGCAGGCAGTCTGTGGCGTTTGGGGCAGCAATCTTGTGGGCGTGCGTTTGTCGCCGTATGGCACGTTTAACGATATGTCCGACACCGATGTGAAAGGGCTGTTCACTTACCTAGTGGGTGCTTTAAGCAAAATGCAGTTAGCGTTTTTGCATTTCATTGAGCCGCGTTCAACCATGGCCGGTGGTACAGACAAAGTGGCTGAAGATCAACCGAGTACGTCGAAACTCTTTGGGCCTATGTTTGGCGGTAAAGTGATTTCAGCAGGCGGTTATGGTCGTGATGATGCCGAGGCTGTCGTGGCAATTGGCCAAGCCGATGCGATTGCGTTTGGGCGCTTCTTTATCTCGAATCCGGATTTGCCCAAACGGTTTGAGTTAAATGCACCCTTGACGCCGTACGACCGTAAAACGTTTTACGGTGGCGACGCTAAGGGTTATACCGATTACCCAGCGCTGTAGTCTCAATGACTGCCTCAGGTCGTACCGATCTGAGGCGGGGCGACGGTCATAAGCCTCTGTCGAGTATGTTGGCCGCGGTCGCACCGATATCCGTAAAGAGGCGATCTCTGAACTCGCTGTGAATGATGCTCAGATTCAGCGAGTTAAAGTTTCTGGGTTGACGACAAATTCAGGCACTGTACCGCTTAGAATTGCGGCCATGTCGTTTGCCATCGACTCATAGATGCGTGTCATTGCACCCTCGCTAGTCGCCATAGCATGTGGGGATACCAGACAATTTTGTAGGCTAAAGATTGGGTGCGTGTGGTCGGGCGGCTCAACTAAAAAAACATCGAGTGCAGCGCCACGCAAATGACCGCTGACTAACATGTCATAAATTGGGTCAAGGCTTTCAATGACGCCGCCTCGCGCGAGATTCACCAAGAACGAACCTTGCTTCATGCGTTGCAGCCTTGCACGATTAATCAAGCCCATGGTTTCATCATTTTGCGGACAGTGCAAGGTCACATAGTCTGCTTGCGCCATCAGCGTATCAAGATCAATCAGTTTGACGCCAAGCGCTTGAGCCACTGCAGGATCAAGATAGGGGTCGTAGGCAATGACGTTCATTTCAAACGGCTTGGCCATCTTGGCCACAATTTGACCGATGCGACCCAAGCCGATGATGCCTAGTGTTTTTTGATCGAGGTCGGTGCCTTGCGAGGCGATACGTGATTGCCAGTTGCCTCGCTTGGTTTCGCGATCCCAATGCGCAATCATTTTGCACAAGGCCAACATAAAGGCAAAGGCTGCTTCAGCGACCGCGCGTGCACCCGCACCTGGCGTGTACACCACCACGATGCCACGCTCGGTCGCGGCCTTGATATCCACTGTGTCGTAGCCCACGCCAGTGCGACCAATCACCTTTAAGTGCGGGGCAGCATCCATGAGGGCGGGCGTGATTTGCACCTGACCACGCACGACTAGACCGAGAGCCGGTGCGATTTCGCGCATTAAGCCTTCGAGGGTAGGCTGTGCCGCGACCTTGAACTGACCAAAACGCGAAAGCGTTTGTTCGGCGTACAGATCGAGCGGTTGGGTAGACAGAATGATGGGCGGAGTCACGTGAGGGACCTTTGTGTAGCAGGGCAAAAAGATGAGTGCAGAGTGTGTCAGCCAATATTACACGTGAGTGTGTCAGCCAATATTACATTTGATTCCATTCAGGTGACGCCACCTCGAGCCAAGCTTTACGATGTTGCGGCGCAACGCACATTTTTTGTCTTGGGCCGTGCTAATCTGCACTCACGTTTTCGGGTCAAAAAAAGACAGAGAAGTCTATGCTCGAGTTTATGTTGCGCCGCACACTTGTTGCCTTGCCAGTGTTATTGCTGGTCAGTCTGATCTCGGCTTTGATCATGGAAATGGTGCCCGGAGACCCAGCAGTGTTGATTGCGGGCCAAAGCGCAACAGATCTTGAGTTAGCGCAAATTCGTGAACAACTCGGCTTGAATCGACCCTTTGTTTCACGGCTGTTTGATTGGTACATGGCGTTGGCCCGTGGCGATTTAGGGGATTCAATACTCTTGAATCGGCCCGTGACTCAGGCAATCGTAGAGCGCGTTCCCGTGACACTCGCGTTGGCGGGGTCGGCCTTAATGCTCACTATCTTGCTTGGCGTGCCCTGTGGCGTGCTCTCTGCGGTTTATGCGAACACTTGGATTGATCAAGCGTTATTAACGTTTTCGTTATTAGGAGTGTCGATTCCAAACTTTTGGCTCAGTTTGATGCTAATCGTGCTGTTTGGTGTCATGCTCGATTGGTTACCTGCGGGTGGCTACATCCCCTTCGCCGATGATCCGCTTGGTTGGGTGAAATGTTTAATTTTGCCCGCGTTTTCATTAGCGCTCTTGCAGGTTGGGCTCTTGGCTCGTATCACCCGAGCCACCATGCTAGAGGTCTTGCAGCAAGATTATGTGCGCACCGCGCGCGCGAAGGGCTTGCCTGTGTTGATGGTCGTGGGTAAACATGCTTTTAAAAATGTCCTGATTCCCGTGATCACCGTGATCGGGATTAGCTTTGGCCTGTTGTTATCGGGCTCAGTGGTCATCGAAACAGTGTATTCATTGCCAGGAATGGGTCGGTTGTTGGCTAACGCAGTATTTGGTCGAGACTATCCCTTGATACAAGGTGGTCTGTTGGTGACTGCGGCAGTGCTGGTGCTGTTGAACTTGGTGGTTGATGTGCTCTATGCCCTGGTTGACCCGCGAGTGAGATATGGCAAGCGTTG
>CAMCII010000405.1 GCA_945874505.1 Bordetella parapertussis
GTCGGGTTGAGGCAGTGTTCACACAGTCGGGGCAGATACATCATGAAAGTATTTTCAAACGTCGAATACATTTCTTTTTGAACGCCTTCGAATAGGGCGTCTCGACTGCGTGAGGCAAACTCACCCCCTAGGTCGTCTTCCCAGTTTGGTCCCCACTCGATCTTCTCCATCTTTTTTCCCGTCAGCACAGAGATGGGACGCGCGGTGGGTGGTGTTTCGCTCAACGGAGCATTTTGTAAATGCTCGTAATCAAACGTAAAGGGCTCGTAGTAGTCGTCAATCGCTGGCAAGTTTGGATTGGCCAGCATATTTGTCAAAATCTTCAGGCGTCCACCTTGGCGAGGCTCCAGCTTGCCGGCTTTGTTGCGTATCAAGCCGCCCTGCCATTTTTCTTGGTTCTCCCATTCTTTGGGATAGCCAATGCCGGGCTTGGTTTCAACGTTATTGAACCAAGCGTACTCAACCCCATCCCGGCTGGTCCAAACGTTTTTGCAAGTGACGGAGCATGTGTGACAGCCGATACACTTGTCCAGATTTAACACCATACCGATTTGTGCGCGAATTTTCATAATGGATTTCCTACCTCGACGAGCGGGCCTTCTAGCCACTCAATTTTGTTCATTTTGCGAAGTACAACGAACTCATCGCGATTACTGCCCACCGTGCCGTAGTAGTTAAAGCCCCATGCTTGTTGGGCATAGCCACCGATCATGTGCGTGGGCTTGAGCACGGTGCGTGTGACAGAGTTATGAATACCACCTCGCATACCACTGGTTTGCGCGCCGGGCGTATTGATATTTTTTTCTTGAGCGTGATACATCAAGCACGTGCCATCTGGTATGCGTTGACTGACAACCACCCGCGCAGTCAAGGTACCATTGACGTTAAAGACTTCAACCCAATCGTTGTCAACGATGCTTGCTTTACGTGCTTCTTTTTCAGAGATCCAGACATGTGGGCCACCGCGACTGAGTGTTAGCATGCGCAGGTTGTCTGAATAGGTTGAATGAATACCCCATTTTTGATGGGGTGTGAGCCAGTTCAGCACTAACTCAGTTTCGCCATTGGGCTTGAATCCTAGTACCGGCTTGATGGACTTCGTGTCGATTGCAGGCTTATACACACATGAGCCTTCGCCAAAATCCAGCATCCAGCGATGATCCTGATAGAACTGCTGGCGGCCTGTGAGCGTGCGCCAAGGTATCAACTCGTGCACATTGGTATACCCAGCGTTGTAGCTAACTTCTTCGCTTTCGATTCCAGACCAGGTTGGTGCTGAAATAATCTTGCGTGGCTGAGCCTGTACATCACGAAATCGAATCTTGTCATGCTCACGACCTTGGGCCATATGACTATGATCGCGCCCAGTGATCTTTGACAAGGATTCCCAGGCCTTAACTGACACATGGCCATTAGTCTCTGGCGCAAAGGTCAAAATCATTTCGGCGGCGTCAATGGCGGTCTCTAAGCGTGGCCGCCCTTTGCTGATCCCTTCTTTCGTCACGGCCTTGTTGATGCCTTTTAGTTCGTGGACTTCGTGCTCAGTATTCCAGCTGATGCCTTTGCCGCCATTGCCAAGCTTTTCAAGCAAGGGGCCAACAGACGTAAACTTGGTATAGATCTCGTTATAGTCGCGTTCAACGACGGTCATGTTGGGCGCAGTTTTGCCGGGGATCAAATCACATTCGCCGTGTTTCCAGTCTTTAGGCTCAAAGGGTTGGCCGAGCTCGCTAGGCGTGTCGTGCATCAGAGGTGTCAGCACCAAATCTTTGCGTGTGCCCAGATATGGCCCGCCAATTTCACTAAATTTTTTGGCTAATAGCTTATAAATTTCCCAATCAGTTTTGCTTTCCCATAAGGGTTGCACGGCCTCGCTGAGCGGATGAATGAAGGGGTGCATGTCTGAGGTGTTCAGGTCATCTTTCTCATACCAGGTTGCTGTGGGCAAAACGATATCGCCGTACAGGCAGGTCGTGCTCATTCGGAAGTCAAGGACGACCAGCAAATCGAGTTTGCCTTCGGTCGCCTCTGCATGCGCCTTAATTTCGCCTGGTTTGATGGCATCGACTTCGTCTGCAAACAAGGAATTTTGCGTACCCAGCAAATACTTTAAGAAGTACTCGTGGCCTTTACCGCTCGAGCCAAGAATATTTGAACGCCACACAAACATGTTGCGCGGAAAGTTCTCTGGCGCATCGGGCTCGTCGCAGCTCATGTTGAGTAAGCCGTTTTTTAATTGCTCCGTGGCAAAAGCCACTGGGTCTTTTCCTGCTGCTTCAGCAGCCGCGACCACCTCAAGCGGATTAGTTTTTAACTGAGGGGCTGAAGGCAACCAACCCATGCGTTCAGACTTTGCATTCAGATCTAGCATACTGAGCTGTTTGTATTTGTTTGCCTCAGCGGTAGGTGACAAAATCTCATCGAGATGGAGTTTCTCGTGACGCCATTGACTGGTGTGTGCATAAAAGAAGCTCGTGCCATTCATTTGACGCGGTGGTCGTGACCAGTCTAGTGCGAACGCCAGCGGTGCCCAACCGAACTGTGGCCGTAATTTCTCTTGTCCGACATAATGCGCCCAGCCTCCGCCACTCTTTCCAACGCAACCGCACATCATCAATAAGTTGATGATGCCGCGATAGGTCATATCCATGTGGTACCAGTGGTTGAGTGCTGCGCCAACGATAATCATCGACTTGCCCTCGGTATCGTGGGCATTTTGTGCAAACTCGCGCGCGACCTGAATCACTAGGTCCGGCTTAACAGTCGTGTGCTTTTCTTGCCAGGCGGGTGTGTAGGGGATATCGTCATCGTAGCTTGAGGCAACATTTGCACCGCCTAAACCTCGATCAATGCCGTAGTTCGCCATTTGTAAGTCGTAGACCGTGGCAACGCGCGCGGACGTGCCATCCGCCAGGGTCAGCGTTTTGACGGGGACGTGACGCACTAGCAATTCGTCATGTTCACCCCCAAAGTATGGAAACGCTACGCCAACGATTTCGTCGTGATTTTCAAGAAGCGTTAGCGTTGGATCAATATCACGACCCGATGCCGCATCTTTTTTCTCGAGATTCCAGCGCCCAACTTGTGCCCCGTCGTTGACCTTGCCTTCGCCCCAGCGCAAGCCTATCGCGCCGTTCGGCACGACGAGTTCGCCACTGAGGGCGTCAAGCAGCAGTGTTTTCCATTCAGGATTATTAGCTTCGCCGTGATTTTGCGTTAAATGTGATGCACGCAAAAAATGATCAGGTGCCCACTGACCGCCGTGCTCTTTTAATAAAACCAGCATCGGCATGTCGGTGTATTGCTTGGCATAGGCGCTAAAGTATGGAGACTTGCCGCTTAGGTGAAACTCTTTTAGAACGACATGCCCCATGGCCATGGCCAAGGCGGCATCGGTGCCTTGTTTAGGTGCTAGCCAGATGTCGCCAAACTTGACCATCTCCCCATAGTCGCTTGAAATGGCAACGGTTTTGGTGCCCTTGTAACGTACCTCGGTATAAAAGTGTGCATCAGGCGTTCGGGTTTGCGGTACGTTGGAGCCCCATACCATTAGGTAGGTTGAGTTATACCAATCGGCTGATTCGGGTACGTCTGTTTGTTCGCCCCACACTTGAGGGCTTGCAGGCGGAAGGTCGCAGTACCAATCATAAAAGCTTAGGCATACTCCGCCGATTAGACTGAGGTAACGCGAACCCGCAGCGTACGACACCATCGACATCGCTGGGATGGGCGAAAAGCCGATCACGCGATCCGGGCCGAATTCTTTGATAGTAAAGGCATTGGC
>CAMCII010000406.1 GCA_945874505.1 Bordetella parapertussis
GTTTCCATCGGCCTCCCAAACGGATTTTGATTTTGTGCGCAAGTTGGTCGACGACAAGCTGATCCCAGACGATGTCACGATTATCGCCCTGACCCAAGCCCGCCCTGAGTTAATCGAGCGCACCGTTGAGTCGGCCGCTGGTGCCAAACGCGCCATGATCCACCTCTATAACGCTTGCGCACCCGGTTTTCGCCGCATTGTCTTCAACATGAACCGGCAAGAAGTTAAACAAGTTGCCCTTGAAGGCACGCAATGCGTGATGGATTGCATGACCAAGTATCCGCAAACTGAATGGCTCTATGAATACTCGCCCGAAGTGTTCAGTACGACTGAGCCCGACTTCGCGCTTGAAGTTTGCAACGCCGTGACTGCTTTGTACAAACCAACGCCGCAGAAAAAAATTATCTATAACTTGCCTGCGACGATCGAGGCCACCACTCCAAACATGTATGCGGATCAAATCGAATACATGCATAACAATCTCCACAAGCGTGATTCAGTGATTGTCAGTTTGCATCCACATAACGACCGCGGCACCGCGGTCGCAGCAGCCGAGTTAGGCTTAATGGCCGGGGCTGATCGCGTCGAAGGTTGCCTGTTTGGTAACGGCGAACGCACCGGCAACGTTGATTTAGTGACCTTGGCCTTAAACCTGTACACACAAGGCATTCACCCTGGGCTTGATTTTTCAGACATCGACGAAGTACGTCGCTGCGTTGAGTTTTGCAATCAGTTACCTGTGCATCCACGCCATCCGTATGCCGGTGACTTAGTGTTCACCGCCTTCTCGGGTTCGCATCAAGATGCCATCAAAAAAGGCTTTGCGGTACAAAAAGCCGATGCCATCTGGGAAGTCCCTTACTTGCCGATCGACCCAGCTGATTTGGGGCGTAGCTACGACGCTGTGATTCGGGTCAACAGCCAATCGGGTAAGGGTGGCGTATCGTACCTGCTTGAACAAGAACACGGCTTAGCTTTACCACGACGTTTGCAAATTGAATTCAGCCGCGCGATTCAACGCGTCACTGACGAAACCGGTCGCGAGGTCACCGCCGAAGCCGTCTATACAATTTTCAACACCGAGTATCTGGCACAAACCGAACCCTGGAAGCTCATCAAGCACAGCATCACTGGCGACCCAAGTGCGGCCGAAGGTAAGCTCTTTACGATTGAAGCCGAGTTCGAAGTCGACGGTGTACGTCGTGTGCTGACAGGCACGGGCGACGGTGCGATTTCTGCGTTTGTGGATTGCTTGGGAATTCCCGTTCGCGTAATGGATTATCACGAACATGCGATTGGTATCGGCACAGATACACGCGCCGCTTGCTATGTTGAAGCACGTATCGAAGAAGGTGCCACCGGGTTTGGGGTGGGCATTGACCGCGACATCGTCACAGCGTCTTTCAAGGCGGTGCTGAGTGGCTTAAATCGGCATATCAAAGCCAGTTAAGACCGCCAAACAGTTGACCTCTTGGGTCAACTGTTCTGATTTTGAAATGAAGCGAGCGGATTTTGAAAGACGCTTGAGACCTGATTTTTCATACTGAGCCTTAATTACTAGGTCTGCCACCAAAAGTGAGCAGTCCCTAGCGTTTAGCGTTCAATGTACTGAAAAGGGGGTTTCCCATGTCGACCACGATTATCCGTTCTTTTAACCGCGCAGTCGCCTCGCTACTGCTGCTGACTGGCACGTTGTTGGGGTGCCCCGTCCAAGCACAAAGCGCCGCGGACATTGACAGCGGCACACTCAAATTTGTCTTGTCACCCGAACCACCGTTTTTGTTAACCGCCATCAACACCGCCCTACAGATGGGGATGGTGACCTCAAAGGTGATGGAAGGCTTACTGTACCTCGACAACGAACTCAAGCCGCAACCTCTCTTGGCGCAAGCTTGGGACATTAGCCCAGATGGGCTGACCTATACTTTTAAGCTCCGTCCAAACGTTAAGTGGCATGATGGCCAGCCCTTTACCTCGGCTGATGTAAGTTACACAATTCTTGAGGTGCTTAAAAAAGTTCATCCGCGTGGGCGCTCGGCTTTCGCAAAAGTCACGGCTGTCGAAACACCTGATCCTCTCACCGCCGTGATTAAACTTAGCCAACCGGCACCTCCTATGCTGACAGCTCTGGCCTCTAGCTACGAGTCACCCATGGTGCCTAAACATCTCTTCGCCGGCACCGACCCCTCGGCCAACCCCTACATCAGTAAACCGGTAGGCACGGGCCCCTTCGTATTCAAAGAATGGAAAAAAGGCGACTACATTCTGCTAGAGAAAAATGCAAACTACTGGCAAGCAGGTAAGCCAAGCCTACAGCGTATCGTATTCAGAATTATCAGCGATGCCTCGGCACGCGCAGCGAGCTTTGAAACCGGCGAAGGTCATATTGGTGGGCTCAGCCCCGTACCACTTACCGACATGCCACGTATCGCGAAAAATCCCGCACTCAGTATTGAAACGCGCGGATACGCTTACATGTCGCCCTACATGCTGATGGAGGTCAACCTGCGCAAACCGCCTCTTAATGACGTACGAGTACGACAGGCCATCGCGCATGCAATTGATCGCGCACGGATGACCCAAGTTGTTTGGCTTGGTTATGGTCAACCTGCGGTCAGTCCAATTCCCTCGCAGGTCACGACCTTTCACTCAACCGACCTTCCCAAGTATGAGTTCAATATTGATAAGGCAAAAAAGCTGCTTGATGATGCAGGCTTAAAGCCTGGCGCAAACGGTATGCGGTTCAAAATCACTCACGACTTTATTCCCTTTGGATCTGAGTATCAGCGCACCGGAGAATTCATCAAGCAACAACTCAATCGCGTGGGCATTGATGTTGAACTACGCAGTCAAGATCTACCGTCGTTCCTTCGTCGCGCCTACACCGAATACGATTTTGATACGACTAGCCTCTACTACGGTGCCTTTGCCGATCCCACTCAAGGGGTTCAGCGACTTTACTGGTCAAAAGCCATTCAGAAAGGTGTCGTCTTTACAAACAACACCGGCTATAACAGCCCCGAAATGGATCGACTACTGGAAGGCGCACAAGGAGAAAACGATCCGGTAAAACGAAAGGCTCTCTATCTTGAAATGCAACGTATTGCGATGACCGATCTACCCGTGATCCCCCTCATGGAAACTCGCTTCCTCACCATTTCGAGCTCGAAATTAAAAAATCATACAGTCAGTGCTGACGGGATTATCGGTGGAAATTTCGCCGATGCTTACTTCGAGAAATAATTGAAGCTTGTGATGCAACTCTCAAACTTGCATAATCCAACGCTTCGTTTGCTATGGCGGCGCCTACTAAGAGCGATCCCGCTGTTACTGGCAATCGTCATCTGCAACTTCATTTTATTGAAGCTAGCACCTGGCGATGCTGCCGAGGTGCTAGCCGGAGAAGCCGCCGCGAGCAGCCTAGAGTATCTGACAGAATTACGCGTGCGCTTTGGACTCGATCAACCGGTTTACCTTCAACTTTGGCACTATCTCGTCAAACTCGTGACCTTAGATTTAGGATTTTCGTTTCGCCACAATCAATCGGTGCTGTCGTTAATTCTTGATCGCCTGCCAGCAACCCTGTTATTGATGCTTTCGGGCATCACTCTCGCGGTCGTCGTGGGTGCGTGCCTAGGGGTTCTCGCTGCGCAGCGAGTCAATCGCCTTCGCGACAATATCATCTCTATCTTTGCCATTCTTTCTTTTTCGATTCCAGTGTTCTGGTTAGGGCTGATGTTAATTGTCGTTTTCTCA
>CAMCII010000407.1 GCA_945874505.1 Bordetella parapertussis
GGGGTGACGTCGGTCGTTGCGGCGGGGTCAACATAACGGCTTTCGAGCTCCATGAAAGCCGGGTATTCAAAAAGATTCCAGAGGCTGCGGTGGTCAACCATGCGATCCGAGAACGCCGCGCTTGAGCCCTTGCGCGCTAACTCTTCGTATAAGGCTTTGCCAACCGAAGCAATGACGCGAGTCATCGAGTTCGGAAAGATCGCGATGCTATAACCCAAGGCGGTGAGTTGATCGACGGGGAGCATTGGCGTGCGCCCCCCTTCAACGAGATTCGCAAGCGTTGGTATCTTGACTTGTTGGTTGAGCAAACGCATTTCGTCGGCAGATTCTGGCGATTCAAGAAAACACACGTCAGCACCTGCCTCGGCATAGCGCTGCGAGCGTTCGATGGCAGCATTGATGCCAAGATCACTGCGGGCATCTGTACGTGCGATGATGACGACGTTTGGATCGTGGCGCGTATCGACTGCCGCTTTAATGCGCCCGACCATTTCTGCGGTCGAAACGATACGACGGCCAGGTTCGTGTCCGCAGCGTTTGGGCCAAGCTTGGTCTTCGATTTGGATGCCACTGATGCCCGCACGTTCGAACTCACGCACGGTACGAATGACATTCAGTGGCCCGCCATAGCCGGTGTCGGCATCGGCAATGATGGGAATGGTGGTGACGTCGGCCATGCGCTTGGCCTGATCCACAATTTCGGCAAAAGACAGCAGGGCAACGTCGGGTGCGCCAAGACGCGTAATCGAGACCCCCGAGCCAGTCATGTAAGCCGCTTTGCACCCGGCCTGTTCGGCGAGTCGAATCGTCAGGCAGTCAAAGGCGCCAGGCGCGACCAACAACCCAGGGTCGGCAATGAGCGCGCGCAGCTGTTGATTTTTTCCAGGATGAATGCCGAGCGACAGGGGCATCGAGAGACTCATGTGAGGACCTTTTGTTTTGCGGTTTGAATGGCAGAGAGGACGGTAGCGCAGGTGTGGATTGGATAGCGCGCCCGAAAGAAGTTGAGAGAGCCTTCATGGAGTAACGCATTGGGTGTCGCCACCGCGTCTTCAAGCACGACGACGTAATAGTCGTGATACGAGGCAGACCGCACGGTGGATTCGACGCAGCCTTCAGTTACGGTGCCCAGAATAATGACACTTTGAATACCTTGTGTGCGCAAGATGTGATCGAGATTGGTGCCAACAAAACCATCGGGACGAAACTTTTCAACCACCCAGTCGGTTTTTTGAACAGTTAACCCGTCGACAAATTCGTAGCCCCAGGTTCCGGGCTTGGTGTAGTCAGGGGCTTTGCCGTCGCGCGTTTTAAAGCGCAACCAGGCAGGCGAATCCATGCGGGCATCGGGCAGTGAGGCTTGCCGCAAAAAAATCGTTCGCATGCCCAGCGCCTGTGCTTTGCTAACAAACTCAACCATTTTTTTGACGGCAGGCGCCATGCGCGCGACATCTTTTCCGAACTTAGCAAAATGTCCGTCGACATGACAAAAGTCATTTTGCACGTCAACCACAATGACTGCAGTCCAGCGAGGATCAACAAGTTCGTCAAGGGTATCTAAAACTTCGCGTCCCATGATGGTTTTCATTCAAGGTGTCCTGTAATGAGGCGTGTTTCGTTACGTATTGTCGCGATTAAATTTGCTCGATTGAGACGGGAAATAACTGTTCGTGATCATCAGCGGGCATCACGTGATAGGCGGCAAAACGATACGCCGGGCCGCCCACCAATTCAGGTGGTGTAAACGGAAACGCGATGTTGCCGCCCGTACATTGCCTGCCTGAAAAACCTTGGTGCAGTAGAAATTGTTTAAAGGTTTTGGCGGCCGCCATGGCGAGCTCGGGTGCGCGCGCAATGATTTCGATCAAGATGAAAACTTCGCGCGCGGCTTGAGGGCCTGGCGCTTGAGTCCAAAGCGCGACGCCATCTAAGCCGTAAAGCCTGGGATAAATCTCATAGTCGCCGGTAACTAGACCGCGCGTGGTTTGCTCGACGGTGGCCAGGATCGGACGCAACTGCGCAATAAAACGTGGGTCTGCGGTACCGGCAAGTAACACTGCGCGATGGCCAACCAAGGCACTGCCTTCGACTTTGATCGTCGTGCGCGTCGCGGGTTGCCAGCTTGCCCCTGTGACATGCGTGCGGCGCTCGTCGAGCGCGGTGTAACGTGCGGCGTCGACCTTAAGCGTGCCGTCAGGCTCAGTGAAGCTGATCGGATCGGCTTGTTCATAGAGGCTGTGCGCAGCCACTGAAAGTGGCGTGGCCCGTCGTGCCGGGTTCATGCTCTCAAGTGAAAAACCCTTTGCGTCTAGCGTGGCCAGCATTGCATCGCGCCCGCCGGGTTCGCAGCAGATTGAGGTGCATTCAATGATCTTGGCCATGTGCATGACATTGGCCATGTCAAACCCCAACATTTTTGGCAAACTCGCAAACACGGCAGTGTCGCAGGCTCTGCCAGCAATAATCACGTCTGGTTCAAGCGCGAGCGCGCGCTCGAAGGGCGCGCAGCCTATTTGGCCCACGAGGTGTGCGCAAGCATCTAAGTCGGTTTGTGTGACGGGTAGGTTGCCGCCAAGTGCTTTGAGTTCGCCCGCAGCAAGCGCTTGCCCCACACGCGTTGCGGTGAGATCCGAGCGAATTGTCGCGAGGCGAAAGTGTAGGCTGTGCTCGCGCGCGATCTCGCGAATCATGTCTAAGGTTGCCTCAAGGTGAGGCGCCGCGCCCGCGGTGCCTGCCGTACCGATGATGAGAGGCACGTTGAGCTTACGCGCGCCGATCAGTACGGCAGCCAGATCACGCTTGGTGATTGATGGGCTGGTGGCCATTTCACCAGAGCCCAAATACACAGGGCCCGGGTCGACCGAGCCCATGTCACATCCGATGAAATCGGGTTGCCGGGCTAGGCCGGCGGCCAGTGCTTGTTCAGGGATGCCGTAACCCAATTGCCCCGAGGCCGACAGCACCTTTAAGACTGTCGGTTTGCGCGCGAGTAACGCTTGAACGGCGCTCATATTTCAAGATCCAGTAAAGGCACGTGTTGTTGAGCGCCATACACATCATGGTCGCCTGGCGAGCCCGAGACAATGGCACGCGGCATCGCGATTTTGATTGCACGCGCCGCTTGGTAGGGCGTCACAATCACATCGGCAGGCGCAACGTTGTAGAGTCGCGCTAACGCGGCGGGCTGAAGGGTTGAGGCACGTTTGGCTGCCTCAAACGCCTCGTCGGTCGGAAACATCAAATCAAACGATAAGGTCAATGGCCCTGCATTTTTACTGCGTATTACCGTCGCAACATCTGTGAGTCGGGGCACATGGGCTCCTTAACGATGAATCGGATGATCGACTTGTTATAACAAGTGATCCGCGAGGTCGCAACTTGTTGTTCACCCCCTCGTGCCTTGACGAGCTGCCTTGGGTAGAGATTTATTCACCATATTTGCCTTTGAGCTCGGCCATTACGTCAGTGATTGACTTAACGATTGACCATTCTTCCCGATTCTGTTGAGATAGAGCTCAACGCATGTAAACATAGTGTGAATTGTCAGCAATTGCTCGTCTGTTTCAGCGCTTGCCATCTTAGCGAAGCGCGGATCACAAACGTAATCTTAATGGAGATCAAATGAAGCGTCGTCACTTTATCGAGACCGGCCTTGCGCTAGGTGCAAGTATCGCGTTGCCGGCTTTTGCGCAAACTAAAGCTGGGTACCCGACCCAGACAATCAAAATGATTGTTGCTTTTGGACCGGGGGGG
>CAMCII010000408.1 GCA_945874505.1 Bordetella parapertussis
CATGCCGCCTGCAATCGAAC
The DNA here is from genome assembly GCA_945874505.1 of Bordetella parapertussis. Classification (GTDB taxonomy): domain Bacteria; phylum Pseudomonadota; class Gammaproteobacteria; order Burkholderiales; family Burkholderiaceae_B; genus Zwartia; species Zwartia parapertussis_J. Next base: position 21 of record CAMCII010000408.1, read on the forward strand.
AACATGTCGATTGGATCACAGACTGCATTCGCACCATGAAAGCAAAAGGTTTGACCTGCATCGAAACCAATGAAGCGGCGAGCGATGCCTGGCAGACCGAGGTTGACCGAGTCGCCAACGAAACCTTGCTACCTACCGTCAAGCACTCGTGGTACATGGGGGCTAACGTACCGGGCAAGCCGCGAGTCTTTATGCCTTATGCGGGGGGCTTCGCCCAATATCGTAAAGTCTGCGATCAAGTCGTGAGCGATGGGTACAAGGGATTTCAGCTGAGCTAACGGGTCAACACAAATCGGACAGCGTTGCCGTGCGCGCACTTGGCCTCGCCTTGAACGGCGAGGTTAAGAGCGCAACGGGTCATTCGAACCGAATGCCCGCCTTTTTAATCAGCTTGTCCATTCGCGCCGATTCTTCATTAATGATGGCACTGAAGGCCGCGGGGCCTGAACCATCTACCAAGAGCCCAAGCGCATCTAACTGCTTTCGGATGTCTGGGTCTTTAGGGAAAGCCTCTAACTTCAGGGCAAGCGCTTGAGTGATCTGACTTGGTAAGCCTGCAGGGGCCACCAGACCCAACCACGTGGCCATGTCAAAATCCGCGACGCCACTTTCGTTTAACGTTGGCACATCAGACATCAGAGGTACCCTTTTTAAGGTGGTGACCCCAACACTTTTCAACTGACCTGTTTTGGTGAACCGAGTGCTTTATGTGCGAAACGCCTTGAGATTTTGCCCTTTACTCACAGCTTGATCACCGTACTTTGAGCTACAACTATCAGCAGGCGCGAAACCGGTCGTTACGCCTGATAAACCGCCATCGTTGAACGAATAAACTCATTCAAATTGAAGTCACGCTCAGCTCGCGCGCGTGCCTGTGCGCCCATCACACTCAGCCGAGCCGGATTAGCCAAGATATTCAACAAAACTTCCTTGATCGACTCAGGACTACGTACCGGAACAACCCAGCCCTCGCGATCGTTACAAACGTTTTCCGGTAAGCCACCGGCCTGCGTGACAAGAACCGGCAAGCCCAGCGCCATCTTCTCTCGACAGGCAAACGATAAAGCCTCGTGATACGACAACACAAAGCCCAAATCGCAGGCCGATAACACAGCACGAACGTCTTCAATCAAGCCCAAAAAACTCAAATGAGAACACACGCCATAAGCGGTTGCCCGAGCGCGCAGGAGTTCGTCAGGCTGATCGCCAATCACTGCAACGTGAAAATGTTTTCGTTGCTCAGGCTCAAGGAGTGACAACGCGTGCACTAAATCCAGCCAACCTTTCGCCTCATGTGTTCCGCTAGCGCTTCCTAAAATAATCTTATCTTTAAGCTCTGAATCAAAAAACTGGGCTCGTAACTGCATCTTCTCGGCCTGACTGACCGGCGAGAAATATTGAGTGTCAATGCCGTGTCTGATTGTTGATATAGGTCGTTTCTTATAGGGCGAGTTCAACAACATATTTTTGATATAGTCGCTCACAGCAATCACATGGTCAGTCGAAAAACGCGCTCGCAAATGATGCCCAACACTCGTGACCCCGCGATCATTATGTTTGGTATAGATCACGCGCGGCGAACACCCCAAGCCGACTAGCGCGAGCATCACCTGCTTGTGATCAGACGAGCCGTTAACGTGTATCACGTCAAAATCTTCTTTCAAGATCAGCTCACGCAACGCCGCACGCGCCGCAAACCATGAAGAGGGACGTGTCGTAAAAGACATATCAATTGTCTGAACACCAACAACTTCTGATGCACGCCTGAAAAGACGACTCGTCGCGGGGCAGGCCACAAAAAGATTATGTGTTGCCTTCATGCCCAACAATAAGCTCACAATATAAGTCACATGCCCGCCGCCTATGCCTGGATGAAAGTTTGTAAACAATATTTTCATTGATTCAGTTCTGCGGACTAGTTTTTATTTATCAGCTATTGGGTCTTAAGGCACAGAGTCGTCGCTTTATGCTGCGACGCACAAACACACCTGCACGCCGGCAACAGCCGACCGTCAACTGACAGCCAACTGACAGCTAACTGACAGCTAACTGACAGATAACTGACAGATAACTGATGAAATTCTGACGGATTCTACCTTTACTGTCACTCCTTAATTACCCTTAGGCTAAACGGCGCCCATGATGACAGAAATCAAGCTCCACGGTACCAATTACCACGTTGCCACAGACTCAAAACTACAGACAAGAACGTGTATGATCCAACGGTAAATTTTTACACTTAGGTACTCGTTTGGTCGCGCGCCCTCTTTGCAGTGCCCAACAACGCCTTGGCTCGTTTTTAGTCACGGTGTTGATTGCAGCCATGCCCATCACCCTGCTGACGGATTTTGCCCGCGCGAGCACGGTTTTTTATATTTTGGCGGCCATTAGCGCAATTATTTGTGTATCAAGGGCCGGCGGCTATCAGTCCGTATTGAGCGACTGGAAAGACTATCGTGGCTTAGCTGCTGCTCTATTTGTATCGTTAGTCGTCATTTCGATCGCTGCGACGCGGGGCACCATCAGAATCGACAACGAAATCGAACGCGCGCTGCGCCTGAGTGTGGGTACTTTTCTTATTTTGGGCGCCTGTTTGTCTCTCATTCCGCAGTGGTTGCGCCAAGCAACCTGGGGGTTGGTCATCGCAACCTGGGCAGCCACGGGGTATGCCCTCTGGTACGCGCTACCGACGTTTCGGCGACCGCTAGAGGTGCCGCAACACAACGCAGTGTCGTACGGTAATTTACTACTGATGATGGCAGCGCTGGCCACGTTTTCGATTGGCTGGCGGTTGACGCGCTTTCGTAAGACGGAAATTGCCTTTAAGGTCATGACGATGGCAGTTGGCTTGCTTGGCTTCATTACGACCCAGACGCGAGGCGGCTGGCTGGTCGTCCCATTTTTTATCTTGATTGGCTGGGTACTGGCGACAGGCAAAACCAGTGTGCGAAAATTATTGCTTCCCGCCTTAATCGCAATTCTCTTGTCGGGCGCGATCTCAGCCGCAAGCCCGATTCTTCGCCAGCGCATGTATCAGATGGTGACACAAACAGCCGAATGTTTAACGAATCCGTTGGCGATTTCGTCAGAATGTGGCCGCTTACAACTTTGGCAAGCCTCATGGCTGATGTTTAAAGCCAATCCTCTGTTTGGCAATGGCACCATACAAAATTTTGGACCTAAGCTTGAAGAGTATTGGCGTCAAGGAATTGTGTCGGATTTCGTGTACCGCCAAGGGTTTGGTGAACCGCACAATGACATGCTTTTCAGCATGGCCAGCCATGGTCTGCTAGGGCTCATGGCGTTATTACTGATCTATGCCGCGCCAATCTGGATCTTTGCTCGACGTCTGCGGGAACAGGTGCCACAACCTGCAAGGGTCGCGGCAGCGATGGGCTTAGCGCTATGTCTTGGGTTTTTTATCTTCGGCTGGACAGAACTCATGATGCGAAGCATTCGCACCATCGGCTTTTATGCCATGACAATCGCTTGGTTAGTCGCCTTGTCGGATGAAAAATTTTTAGGGCGTCACGAACCCTCAGGTCTAAAACAATCTCAGTCACCTAGCTCAGGCACAAAATAGCTTGTAAAGTGGCTCAAAACAATTTCTAGGAGCAACCCCCATGAAGCCAGTCATACTTATTACCGGTGCGAGCCGTGGTATTGGTGCTGCCACCGCCCTACTTGCCGCAACAAAAGGCTATGCCGTCGCAGTTAACTATGCGAGCAACG
>CAMCII010000409.1 GCA_945874505.1 Bordetella parapertussis
ACATCAGCTGACAAGGCTTTGTCGGCGACGATGCGCGGCCCACCACTGACATCTAAGCGTGGCTGATGAAACGCCTCTTCAAGGCTTAAGCCATGATCCATCATGAATGAGGTCAGTTGCATCACGGTGCCTAAAATCTTGCGCCCGCCCGAGGCGCCAATGGCAAAACGTCGCCCTGTGCGATCTTCGCCAATCACTGGTGAATAATTGGCCAGACAACGTTTGTTGGGCGCCAGCGAGTTGGGCTTGCCGGGTTCGGGGTCAAACCACATGATGCCGTTGTTGAGCAGCAGGCCTGTCGAGGGCGACACCACACGCGAACCAAAAATTGACAGCAAGGTTTGAGTCACCGAGCACATATTGCCTTGGCGATCTACCACGCTGAAATGCGTTGTGCAGCCCGGCGCTTTGGGTGATTCGTGATCGCCCATATGTTCAAAGCGCAATTTAAACGCGGTGTCTAGTGCGCGCGCAAAGCCCGCATAGGTCGCGGCGTCGGGTGCGCCAGCACCTGGCGTGAATTCTTGCGCGAGCAGTTCAAGTGCTTTGCCAAAGGTTGGGCCACCTGTCAGACCTGGCGTGGCAAACACGCGACCGCCGCGATAGTTCAGGGTAAGGGGTTCGATCATCTCGGCGCTGTAGTGCGCAAGATCTTCAACGCTTAAGCTGCCACCTTTTGCGCGAACGTCGCGCGCGAGCGCCTGTGCGATGTCGCCTTGATAAAAGGCCTGCGCACCGCCTTCGGCGATTTGCCTCAGTGTTTGAGCAAAGGCTTTTTGATTTAAGCGTCGTTGGTTAACGGATGTCCAGTCGCCGGCAATAGGCCAGTGACCATCATCTAAAAACATGGCAGCGGTATCAGGATCTTTGGCTAAGACGCGGGCATTTGCTGCGGTGACGAGGGTTGTATACCAATCCACTAACAATCCAGCTTCAGCTAGGTTGGCCGCTGGGGTGACAAGCTCTTGCCAAGGCATACGGCCAAAGTGCTCGTGCGCCAAGCCCATGCCAGCGACGACACCGGGCACAGCGACCGCGGTGGCGCCCATCACGTTGCGATCATCAACGACTGATGGCCAGGGAAACAAATCAGACGATTTGCCGGCGCCACTTAGAGGATAGTCAGCGGGGTTTAACTCGCGAGGCGAGCGACAACCAAAATTAATCACCCGTGCTTTGGCCTCGTTGGCGCGCCACAGCACCATCACGCCACCGGCAGCAGGGCCGCTCATCCAGGGCTCGACAACGCCTATTGCAAAAGACGTTGCGATCGCGGCATCGACGGCATCGCCACCTGCGTCGAGTACGGCGGCACCTACCTCAGCGGCGCGGCGATGCTGTGCCGCGACCACGCCAGCTTTGGTGGCGATCACAACTTTACGAGTGGTTTGCGAGTTTGAAAAATTATCGTCCATCTAAGCCTCTGCTATTTTTATCAGCGCAAAGAGCGCTTCGATTTTGTGCAACGCCGAGATTGGCTCGACGCAGTTCATCCACCAAATTACCCATGCTTCTTCGCATAACGTACGACATCAGCGTGCGTGGCGAACCACACGCCGGGCAGGCTGCGCATGTAGCGAATTAATTCTTCAAGAATCCAAATGCGCGAGCGATAACCAATAATATGAGGATGCATGGTTAATTGAAACAGCCCGCCCTCTTTGTAGGCGGCATCAAATTCGCGTTTAAAAATATCAAATACATCTGCGGGCGATGTGTAGGGGCGCAAGCCCGCAAAGCGGTTCATCCCAAAGTACACCGCATCGTCGCGAATCCATTCAACCGGTAATTCAACCACACCGGTGTTTTGGCCATCGAGTAACAATTCATAGCAGTCGACGTCTGCCATCAGCGAAGAGTCATAGAGCAAACCCATGTCGCGTGTGAGAGCAAGCGTATTCGGGCTGAAATCCCACGACGGCGTGCGCATGCCAACTGGGCGTACGCCTGTGATTTTTTCTAAGACATCTGAACTGCGTTGCATCAGGTCTTTTTCGGCGGCGTAGGGCAACACAGAGTTACGTTCGTGAATCCAGCCATGAATACCGATCTCGTGACCCTCGGCGATCACGCGTTGCTGTTCGTCTGGGTATAAGAGTGCGGTTACCGCAGGCACATAAAAACTGGCGGGCACGTCGTGTTGTTTCAAGATGTTGAGAATACGTGGCACGCCTTGGCGATTGCCGTATTGTCCTTGCGACAGCTTGCCAATGGATTCTCCACCTTCGCGTAGTTCGTTGGTTTCGTGGTCAGAGTCAAACGATAGCGCCACTGCGCAACGCGCGCCTTCAGGCCAGAGGCGAGGGCGCAGCGTGCGCCCGGCGCGCACATGGTTCACAATGCCTTGCCAGTGCGCGTCAGGCCACTGCCAAGGTTTGAGCGAGGGTGTGTTCATGATGTTGTCTCAGTGGGGCTATGCGCGGGAGCCATCATTTTTTTGCCTCGTTACCGACGGTGGCCGGCGTCGTGGTCACTTTGACCACAGCAGGCGCGACGGTACGCGCGATCTCTTTGGCCGACGCTGCTTCTTTGGCAACAAACAGTGCGAACTCAGCCGAAGGCATGCCAACACCCTCTAACCCAAGCGTATCGAATTGTGCGATGACATCAGGCTGTGCAACCGCTTTGACAATTTCGGCTTGTAGTCGATTCACAATCGTTGCTGGGGCGTTGACAGGTAACCATAAGCCAAACCAGTTCACCACGTTGAAGTCTTTCAGACCTAACTCTTGCAAGGTGGGCGTATCGGGCATGCCTTTCCAGCGTTTTGCGCCAGTCACAGCTAGCGCGCGAAGCCGACCACTTTGCACGTGCTGTTGTGCGATTTGGGTGCCTACAAAAAAGATGTCAACGCGCCCAGCGATTAAATCGTTTGTGGCTTCGGCTACCCCTTTATAAGGTACCGCCAAGATCTCGGTGTCGGTCATGGTTTTCATGACCTCGGCAGGGATATGGCTTGCAGTGCCTAGGCCGGCGTGGGCATAAGTGAGTTTGCCTGGATTTTTCTTGGCGAGCGCGATGAGGTCTTTGAAGGTTTTGGCTGGTGAGTCGATCGGTACGAGCAAAACCTGCCCAAAATTTTGAGCGGCTAAGGTGACGTGGGCAAAGTCCTTAACTGAGTCGTAGGTCACGTTTTCGTTAAAGGGCGGGATATTAGTGTGTGAGGCAGTCGTGAATAACCAGGTGTAGCCGTCAGCAGGCAGCTTGGCGACGTAGGCGGTGCCCACTAAGCCACCGGCGCCCAGACGATTTTCGACGATCACGCTTTGCCCGAGTGACACAGAAAGTTTGGGGGCAAGGATGCGCATCAGCAGATCTGGCGGGCCTCCTGGGGGCGAAGGTACGATCACGCGGATGGGTTTGGTAGGATAGTTTGACGCGGCAGCACCATCGGCAGTTTGCGCCATTGGTGCCAAGACGGGGGCAAGACAGGCGCTAGCGACGACCGCGAGGCGCCGCATGCGACGAAATAACTGGGCCGGTGCTACGTTAAACGCTTGAATGGCAGACATAAAATCCTTGGGGCTAAATTACCCGATTTGCACAGTAGCGTGCGTCGTTGAAGAACGAATAATGGCTTCAAGCACTGCGGCATTGCGTACAGCATCGCCGTCAGGTGTGACGAGTGGTTGTTTGTTGGCAATGCATGCAGCAAAGTGCTCAAGCTCGGCGCGCTCGGTGCTGGTGGCTGGAAAGCTTGTCGTGACAGGTTTTTGCTTGTTGGTCACGTTGCT
>CAMCII010000410.1 GCA_945874505.1 Bordetella parapertussis
ACTGAACTCGTGATGGCGGTCAAAGACCAACAACCCGAGCGAATCGTGGCAGAAACAGCAGATTTGTGGTTTCATTGCTTGGTGGTGCTCACTGAACATGGTTTGCGCCCCGAACAGGTATTGGCCGAATTGGCAAGGCGCGAAGGCGTATCTGGCCTTCAAGAAAAAGCTTCCCGTAACCCTTAAACGAACTCCCATGAGCGAAAACTGCCTCTTCTGCAAGATTGTGAAAGGTGAAATCCCTGCAAAAATTGTCTACACCGATGACGATTGTGTGGTTTTTCATGACATTCACCCCGCAGCTCCAGTACATTTGCTGATGGTGCCCCGCCACCATATCGTGTCCATGCAAGATATCAAACCCGAAGATGCTGGCTGGTTAGGTAGAATACTGACTCAAGTGCAACACATCGCATTAACAAATGGCTGCAACCCGGGGCCTGAAGGCGGTTTTCGTCTCACCACGAATTCAGGCCTTGAGGGCGGCCAAGAAATTAAACACCTGCATTTTCATATCCTTGGTGGTAAACGTCCTTGGCAGGGCTTCACCCCCATCAAGAATTAATCTGGAGAACGATCATGGGTAGTTTCAGTATTTGGCACTGGCTAATTGTTTTGGTTATCGTTGCACTCGTTTTTGGTACCAAAAAGATTAGAAACATCGGAGCCGATTTAGGCGGTGCGGTGAAAGGCTTCAAAGAAGGCATGAAAGACCCAAACGCGAAAGAAGGCGAGGCTACTACAGCAGCAGCTGAGGCGGCACCGGTGCAACGCGTTGCCTCGGCCGAGACCATAGACGTACAAGCAAAAGAGACATCAAATACTCAGCCCGGTCCGCGTTAACCCTTTCCGCTAGCTTTTCTAGCTGAGTCTTTTTGGCACATTACACACCATGCTTGACGTCAGCTTTACCGAACTACTCGTAATCGGGGTCGTAGCTCTGGTCGTCATTGGCCCAGAGCGGCTGCCTAAAGTGGCTCGTACGCTCGGCCACTTGGTAGGTCGTGCGCAGCGCTATGTGAACGATGTCAAAACTGACATTCAGCGCGAGGTCGAACTTGACGAACTGCGCAAGTTAAAAGACCAAATGCAAGATGCTGCCCAAAGCGTGCAATCAAGCCTGCAAGATACCGAGTCATCGCTGCGCAAGCCTCTTGAGTCACTCGAACAAGACGTCTCGGCAATAAAAGAATCTCTGTCTCATACCAGCTCAGATCTTGTCGAGCCGGTCAACCCCGAGATCCCAAAGCCCGTGGTCGCAACGGCAAACAATACGAGCCCTTCGAGTGTCGCTGTAGCCTCAATCCCCTCTTTCGCCGAAGCTGAGGTGCAGGCCATGCTCGTGCCAGATCCGCTCCCAACGTTATTGCCCCTGCCAGAACCCGTTCCGGCGGCCGCACACACACTGCCACTCGCTACAGCCCCAACCCAACTCGAGCTCGGCGCTGTGGCAACCACGACGGCTCACCCGCCAAAACAGACCTCGGTCGCCTCTTCAACCCCAGGATCTGCATCTTGAGCTCTGACCGTTCTGATAACACAGCAACTGAAGGCAATACCCAGCCCAGTCAAGACGCTGAGCAAGCGCCGGCGGTCAACGAAAGTTTTATGTCGCATCTAGTCGAGCTGCGCACACGCTTGTTGCGCGCAGTTGGCACCGTAGTGGTCGTATTTGTGGTGCTGTTTATCTATCCCGGTGCCTCGGTGATCTATGACATTCTGGCGGCACCGATGCTCGCCTCGCTGCCTCAAGGTACCCGCATGATCGCCACGGGCGTCATTACCCCCTTTATGGTGCCCATGAAAGTCACCATGATGGCTGCTTTCGTTGTGTCATTGCCCGTCGTGCTCTATCAGGTGTGGGCCTTTGTGGCACCTGGCTTATATCGGCACGAGCAACGCTTAGCCCTGCCCCTGATCGTTTCAAGTTCGTTGCTATTTATTGCCGGGATGGCTTTTTGCTATTTCGTTGTGTTCAAGTCGGTTTTCACCTTTATTGCGTCCTTTGCGCCCGAGTCCATCACCCCGGCGCCTGACATCGAAGCCTATCTGAGCTTTGTGATGACCATGTTTCTGGCCTTTGGGGTCACGTTTGAAGTCCCGGTTGCCGTCGTCTTATTGGTGCGCATGGGGATTGTGACTGTCGCTAAGCTTAGAGAAGCAAGGGGTTACGTGGTCGTAGGGGCCTTTGTCATTGCTGCTGTGGTCACCCCACCAGACGTCATCAGTCAGTTTTTGCTAGCTGTACCGTTGTGTGTGCTTTATGAGATTGGCATCTTGGTTGCAACTGGGGTCAAGCCTCGCAGCCAAGACAATACTGATGCTGTATCTTGAGATTTGCATAGACTAGGCGTGGTTTGCGCAATAAATACTTGTCTAACCATTTATCCTATTTGTGTAAACGGTTTCAAGAAAAATATCTCTTGTGACTTAAGGTTTTAAGGTATATCTTTTTATCATTGATTGATCATCTTAGCTTCGGCGGTGTCGATCAATGCCTAGTCAGATCGAACCTATCGTGGTTCGGTCGCGGTACTTAAAGGGACCATCGTGCTCGCTCATCGTCTTAAACAGGCTCGTCTACGCGCGGGGCTGTCACAAGAAAAGCTCGGCAAACTCGCCGGTATTGACCCAATGTCAGCAAGCGCTCGTATGAACCAATACGAACGCGGTAAGCATTCACCCGACTATCAACTGATGTGCCGTGTGGCTGAAATACTGAATATGCCAGTCAGTTGGTTTTATACCGAAGACGAAGACCTTGCGCGGCTGCAAGAAATCGCGTTTCACCTCGACGCCAATGTCCGTCGGCCGTTATTTGTGCAGGCCGAGTCTTTATTCGCAGCGAACCCACCTGTTGCAAAGACCATAGCGGCAGAGCCCACCAAGTAGACTTGTGCGCGAAGTCACTTCGGCTTGACCGGACGCTGACCTAGCGTCATCGTCAAGGTTCGGGTGCGCCCGTTACGATAGATTCCCAACTCAACCGTTTCGCCAGGCGTATTCGCAGCGATTCGCGCCATGAGTCTCTGGGTATCGTTGACCGGCTGACCCGCAATCGTTTGAACGATATCACCGACCTTTAGGCCTCCTTTAGCGCCAGGGCCGTCTCGCATGATGCCCGCGATAATCACGCCACGAACCCGCTCTAAGCCGAAGGCACGGGCCAAATCGGCCGTCATGTCTTGCGGTTCGATGCCAAGCCAACCTCGTTTCACGAAGCCAAACGTCACGATTTCGCTCAAGACCTTTTGCGCCGCTACGGCCGGGATGGCAAAACCAATTCCCAGCGAGCCTCCGGATCTTGAATAGATTGCCGTATTGATGCCCACCAACCGGCCCAGAGTGTCCACCAAGGCCCCACCCGAGTTTCCTGGATTGATCGCGGCGTCGGTCTGAATGAAGTTTTCATATGTGTTGATCCCCAACCCTTCACGACCCAGCGCAGACACGATACCCATTGTGATCGTTTGGCCAACACCAAACGGGTTACCAATGGCAAGCACTACATCCCCTATTTTAGGTGGGTCAAGTGACGCAAAGCCCAACACGGGTAGCTGACTCATTTCAACTTGCAACACCGCAAGATCTGAATCTGCATCAACGCCCAACACCTTGGCAACTGCTTGGCGGCCATCCGTGAGCGCCACCACGATCTCGTCTGCCCCCTCAATAACGTGAAGGTTCGTCAACACATGCCCCTTGGCAGACACCACCACACCCGAGCC
>CAMCII010000411.1 GCA_945874505.1 Bordetella parapertussis
TCTTCACGATTGCTCCCCATCATCGGTATCAACGCCACTTTCGCGGGCCACCGTAAAAAAGTCGACCTTGCTGGTATCGGCTTGCGTTTGACGCGCAGCTTTTTGCTGAGCAAGAAGAGCCCTTACCGGGGTAAGTAGTGAGCGTTCGATTTCGTGATGTTCCTTATCATCAAGCAATAAGGCATCGGCGACAGCAGCTAAGTAGGCGTGGCGATGCGAACGACCGACAACGTATGAGATGCCTACGTGCCGGTGTGTGGCTGAATTTGATAAGCGCAAAGCACAGCGTGTCACAGTCATTTCGCCTAAATTGAAGCGCTCGCCATTACCGCCTGCACGGCCCTCCACCATCATGAGTCCGGTTTCAGGCTTGCGTAACCAATATGGGGTAGCTTGAAGGTGTGGCTGTAAGACTTGTTCGAGTAGTGCAATTGGCGCGCGCGCGAGCAAGGCAAGCCATTGGGCACGTGTGTGACTTGTTGTAGAAAGACGACTGTCAGATGGTTGCAACATTCACTTGTTACTTTCTTAGTACAGGATCGCACCGCGGTCGCTGTTTGAGTTTGTCAAAAGACCTAGCTTAAGCAGTCAATATTTAGTTTTCATGACGAAGATGTAAACGTTTTATGACAACAGCTGGTTTGACAGTGGCAAGGCAAGCATCATCACAACCCACACAGCGAGCGTACCGTTATGCGGTGTACTTTGCGCCAAACGTAGAGCAGCAGTGGTGGGCCGATGCCAGTCAATGGCTCGGACGCTGTGCGGTAAGTCAACAATTGAATGTGCAACCGCTGATTGCCGGCGTGTCGGCCAAGCGATTCGCAGAACTCACCGAGCATCCAAGGCGCTATGGTTTTCATGCCACCATGAGGGCACCTTTTGTCTTGACTAGTCAGTATCAACCCACTGACCTAATTGATCGCGTCAATATGTTGTGTCGGGATGTCAAGCCTTTTGTCTTGCCCCGCTTGCAGGTGACTCTGATGGATCAATTTCTTGCCTTGGTACCAGAACGTCAGGCCGCTCAGGTGACGCTGCTCGAAGAGCAATGTGTGAAGGTGTTGAACGATTGCGCTGAACCGCTTGGGCCAGAGGAACTCAGCAGACGCCGGAGTGCTGGCTTGTCTGCGCAGGAAGATGCCCTCTTGTTGCGCTGGGGCTATCCCTATGTGCTTGAGCGCTATCGATTTCATTGCTCACTCACTGGTTCGCTTGCTAAGGCATCGCCCAAAGAGGTGTCTGCCCTGACTCAGGCGGCGCATCAACATTTCGATCACTTACCACCTTGTGTATTTGATGCTTTGGCAATTTTTGTTGAGCCAACTCGAGGGGCTGATTTTGTCTTGCTTCAACAGTGTCCTTTGATTGGCGGCGCGTGAAGGAGAATGTGGTTTTTTTTGTGCAGTTGAACTGTCATCATCTTGTCATTCAGTCGCCATCAAAGTGTCAAATGAGTGGAGAATAATAAAAAGCCATGAAACCAGATGAATATGATGTACCAGCGCAACAGCCTCAGCGTCATCGGGCGATATGGATTTCGGATATTCACCTTGGTACACCGGGTTGCAAAGCAGAATATCTTCTCGATTTTCTAAAATGGAACGAGTCTGATCAGCTGTACCTGGTGGGTGACATCATTGATGGCTGGCAGCTTAAAAAGGGTTGGTACTGGCGCCAAAGTCATAACGATGTGGTTCAGAAGATTTTGCGCAAGGCGCGAAAAGGCACACACGTCACCTACATCGCAGGCAATCACGATGAAGTGATCAGACAGTTTTTGGGCATGGCGTTTGGTGACATAAAGATTGTCGACGAAGCCACTCATCAGTTGCTAGACGGCAGACGTATCTGGGTGACACACGGCGATTTATTTGACGGCATCATTCAGCACGCTAAGTGGTTAGCCTATTTGGGCGACAGTATGTACACGGTGATTCTGAAGCTAAACAACTGGTTTAATCACGTACGCCATAAATTTGGTTTGTCTTATTGGTCGCTGTCGCAGTACCTCAAACACAAAGTCAAAAACGCGGTGTCCTTCATCACAAACTTCGAAACTATTATGACCGATGAAGCGCGGCGACGTGGCTACGATGGCGTCTTATGTGGCCACATCCACAAAGCCGAAATTCGCGATATCGACGGCATTTTGTACTGTAACGATGGTGATTGGGTTGAAAGCCTGTCTGCGATCGTTGAAACGTCAGAAGGTGTTCTCAAGGTCGTACACTGGCCTTATCGAACTAGCGAGACGCTTGATGAGCAAGAAGACCTTGTTGTGTCAGCGTAGCGCAACCGCCGCTCGCTCAGTGTTTGCGCGTGACATGAGTTGAGCCAAAATGTCAGTCACTTCAAACACCGCGCGATTTTCGATACGCGAGACGGTGTCCTGATACGCTGGTAGGTTCTCGAGTAAGGCTAATACGCCTTTTCGAATGGCTCGCAACGAGGGAATCACCAACCCAACTCCTTGCTCTCGTACCCAATTGGTGTTGTATCGTTCTTGGGGCATCGTCCAGGCATTGCCAAAGGTGATGACTGGCAAACCCATGTGCACGGCTTCACTTAGACTACTTGGGCCTGGTTTGCCGATAAAAAAATCACCTAGCTGCATGTAATGACTAATTTTTTGCGTAAAGCCAATCACCACATGTCGAGCACTCGGTTTGAGTACAGAGATTTTTTTGTTCAGCGTTGCATTCATCCCGCAAATAAAAATGAGTTGAATGTCAGGTAGCGCTTTCGCAATACGCAGCATATCGCTCGAGCCATGGCCGCCGAACATGACAATTCCCGTTGGTTTTTCTGGATCAAGTCCGAGTTCAAGACACTCTGTTTCGTGATCGATCTCTGCGTGCTCATAAAAGGCAGGTCGTAAGATCATCCCAGAGGTTAGTGAGATCTGTTCGTCGGCATAACCGGCGGCACGCGCTTGTTCAGCGGCGCGCGCTGTGCCGCAGACGAGGTGCTGTGCTTGATTGGGCTCTATCCAGAAATTCGGGGGATAGTCTGCCATGTCGGTGAGAACCGTCACAAATGGAACGGTCGGCAAGGCGTTTGTGACACTCTCGTAGAGGGCTTTATTAAAATTAGGCACAAGCGACACGACGTGATCTGGTTTGGTGTCAAGCCAATGCTGTTCAAGCTTGCGAACCATCGTATTGTGGCCCATTTTAATCATCGCTTGAAACAGCTTGAGCTCTGTCGAGAGCCCAAGGGTCAGGCCATGGCGCAATCTGAAGTTGTACAGGTCTTCAGGCGCGCAGCGCATCACTTTGTTAAAGTTTGCCTTCGGGTCCAGCACTTCAAACAGATTGACTAGACGCACATTCCAAGGGCGCCTCTCAAATTCAATGGCTTGTTGCAGAGCCAGTGCTGTCGCACGATGACCACCGCCTGCATTGAAGTAGATGAAGTCAATAGTTTTGTTCATTGAAAGGTATCTTCATCCTTTCTTATTACAAGGTCATGACAGTCGTCACCCAAAGAGTTTGCACCTTACTCTGCCTTCGATTGTTAGTGCTGCGTGTTAAGGCTTGTGAAGCTTCAATTCAAGCTGCAAAAGTTCTTGGTATGTGTCAGCCTCTTCGACAAACTTGGCAAAACTGTAATGGGTATCTCCATATTCGTTTTGAGCATTTCCCGCTTCTTTAGGAGCATTCGTGTCAAGGGCGATTTGTTGTTGGCGCCAGTCGAGAAATATCTTCAAGACAAAGTTATTCCA
>CAMCII010000412.1 GCA_945874505.1 Bordetella parapertussis
CTGATGTCAAAGCACTCGATGTGCAGCGCCTCGAGCACCACCGGGTCGGTATCGAGCTCAAGTGCTTCAGCCAACGCGAGCGTACGCGCACTGCGAGCACCTGTCTCTGACAACGCATTGGCCAACGCCATCTCGGCATTGCGTGTGGCCTGCTCAAGCCAGGCGCGTCGCACGCCTTGCGGTCGACTGATGAACCGTGACTTGGTCGCGCGCGACTCGGCTAACAAATCGATTAACTCGGGGTCGGGCAAACCGTGCGAGCCGACGACAGCCGCTGGTAAAGGGTGATCGACATAATGTTGAGCGATAAAGACCTCAAGCACTTGCGAGGGAGAATCGCCATCGGTGTGCGTCGGAAAAAATGCACGATCACCCAAATGCCTACCGCCGCGCACCATCGCCAAGTTCACACATACTCGTCCGCCTGCTTGCGCCACCACAATAATATCGGTATCACTTTGATCGGTGTCCTCCATTGTTTGCTGGTGCAATACTTTGGCCAACGCACCCATCTGATCCCGTAATAAAGCAGCCTGTTCAAACTCTAGGGCTTGCGAGGCAGTCAGCATGCGGGCTTCGATATCGCCCATGATCTGCTGTGTTTCGCCATTTAAAAATCGTGCCGCACGTTCAGCATCTTGCTGATATGCCTCAGGCGTGATCTCGTTGACGCAAGGCGCCGAACAACGCCCAATTTGATGCAACAGGCAGGGCCGCGAGCGATTTGAAAACACCGAGTCTTCGCAGGTACGCAGGCGAAACACTTTTTGCAAAATCTGAAGTGTGTCTCGCACTGCCCAAGCACTGGGATACGGCCCAAAAAACTGGCCTTTCTTTTGCGTCGAACCACGGTAGTACGCAATACGCGGCGCAGCGTGTGCTGACAGCATCAAATAGGGATAAGACTTATCGTCACGAAATAAGATGTTGTAGCGTGGCCGCAGGCTTTTGATCAGATTATTTTCAAGGATCAGCGCCTCGGCCTCTGAGCGCGTGACAGTCACCTCGATTTTGACGACACGCGCCACCATATGCCCAATACGTGGGCTTGAGGCTGTCTTTTGAAAATAAGACGAGACACGCTTTTTTAAGTCGCGCGCTTTACCCACGTAGAGCACTTCGCCCGACGCATCAATATGCCGGTACACGCCTGGCAGATGTGGCAGGCGTGCAAGAAACTCTTTGATGTCAAAATCTGGAGCTTCAGCTTCGCTCATTGAGTTCACGTACCGATTCAAGCGCCTTGCGGTAGGCGAGTTGTTGCTGCAACGCTTGCCAATCGGGCGCTTGCCCAGCGGGCATCAGGCGGTCAATACGCGCGAGCGAGGCTGGGTCAGACTCATGCGATAAGCGCGCAAGCAATTCATCGGCCAAATCAGGGCGATTACAGACCAACGCCATATCGCAACCTGCTTGCAGTGCGGCCTGCGCACGCGCCAAAATATCGCCCGCCACCGCGGCCGCTTCCATGGTGAGGTCGTCAGAAAACACTACCCCGTCATAGCGCAATTTGCCGCGCAAAATATCCTGAATCCACTTCGACGAAAAGCCCGCGGGCTTTGTATCAACCTTTGAATAAATCACATGTGCAGGCATCACCGACGCAATCACCTGATCCCCTAACCACTGGTATGGCGCAGCGTCTTCTTGAAGAATGCGCGTCAACGAACGTGAGTCGCGAGGGATAGCGTGATGCGAATCTGCCTTCACGGCGCCGTGACCCGGAAAGTGTTTTCCGCAAGCGGCCATTCCGGCTAGCTTCAAGCCTTGCGCAAGCGCGCGCGCCAACATCGCGACCACACGAGGGTCGCGATGAAAAGAGCGATCGCCGATCACCGAACTCACGCCATAGTCAAGATCAAGGACTGGCGTAAAACTTAAGTCAACATCGCACGCTCGCAGCTCTGTGCCCAACACATAGCCGACCTCGGTCGCCATGCGCATCGCCCGCAACGGGTCTTGCATCCAACGCTCACCCAAGCTGCGCATTGTTGGGAGTGAGGTGAAACCATCAGAGCGAAACCGCTGCACGTGACCGCCTTCGTGATCGACAGCAATCAAGAGCTGAGGGGTGCGTAACCGGTGAATACTGCGCGTCAACGCGACGAGTTGCGCACGATTTTCAAAATTGCGAGCGAACAAAATTACCCCTCCCACCAACGGGTGCTGAAGTCTATTTTTTTCGTTTGCGGTGAGTGTGTGGCCCGCGACATCGACCATCAACGGGCCGCGTTCGAGCATTGGCATTTTTTTGTTAGCTTTCACAAAATTTCTCGCAGATTCAGTTCACAGGATGATTCAGTGTATTCAATTCACAGGATGATTCAATGTTAATGACAGGCTGCATCAATAAGGACTCTGGCTCGCAGAAATCGGCTTTGCACACTGCTTGATCAAGCTGTCGGCAAAGATTCAACAACGACATAGGCTGCACCGTACTCAGACTCATCCGTCAGTGATACATGAGCCGCACCGTAACGCTCGGCATACCATTTGGCTAACGGCTCTGAAAGCACAACGCGCGGTCGCCCACCTGGGGCGTTTAAAGTTTGCATGCGAGTCCACCACATCGGCATGCGCATTCCTAGCCCAATTGCCTTTGAAAAGGCTTCTTTGGCGGCAAACCGAGTGGCTAAATAGCGTACACCGCGCGCACGGTCGCGCGCCGCTCTGGCGTGAAATACGCGCAACTCATCTGCACCTAATATCTTTTCTGGAAAACGTTCTGGGTGGCGCTGCCAGGCCCGATCGATGCGGTCCATTTTGACGAGATCAGTCCCGATGCCAGCAATCGCGCTCACGGTGGCTTGCTCAGTTAATGTTTACGGGAATGTAACAAGACACCACGTTGGGCATTGAGCCTTGCCGTGATCATGGCGGCCTTCATATTGCGGATGGTGCTTTGCCAGCCATCAAAAATCGCCTGCGCCACGATCGCGTGACCAATATTGAGTTCTGCAATCCCGTCGAGCGCCGCAACCGGGGCCACATTGCCAAAGTGCAGGCCATGCCCGGCATTGACACGTAAACCCAGACCGACCGCGACACGAATCGCCTGTTCGAGTCGCTGAAGTTCGAGCGCAGCGATGGCCTCTGAGGCTGCCTCTGCATAAGCACCCGTGTGCAGTTCGATCACTGTCGCACCAGTATCGGCAGCAGCGCGAATCTGTACTGCCTCTGGGTCAATAAAGAGTGAAACGCGAATACCACTGCCTTGCAGTTGTTTGACCGCAGCACCCACCACTTCGAAGGCACCGGCGACCTCGAGGCCGCCCTCAGTGGTCAACTCAGCGCGTTTTTCTGGGACAAGACACACATCTTGCGGTACGACCTTGCAGGCAATCTGCAGCATTTCGGCAGTTATTGCACATTCAAGATTCATGCGGGTACGCAATTGAGGTCGCAGGGCAAAGACGTCGGCATCTTGGATATGACGACGATCTTCGCGCAGATGCAGTGTGATCAGATCAGCCCCGGCATCTTCTGCTAACAAAGCCGCGGCAATGGGGTCGGGATAGGCGGTGTGTCGCTGTTGCCGCAGTGTCGCGACGTGGTCAATGTTAATACCAAGATCGATCATGATGAGAGCAGCTTATTTAATAGGTGGGTAGACGATCAGTGGTCTGAAATCCTAGCTCACTCATCACATTATCGCTTACAAAGCTCACACGCCGCCAATCACGGTTTGACAATCGCAGTCGAGTGTTTGAGCACGGCCTCAG
>CAMCII010000413.1 GCA_945874505.1 Bordetella parapertussis
GACGCCTGACTTTGTCGTGGTGCTGTGCGCATTTTTCTAACAAGTTCAAGTTCGGATTGAAAGTCAACGTAGTGCGGCAGCTTCAGGTGTTGCACGAAGCCAGAGGCCTCAAGGTTGTCGCTGTGAGACAGTACAAACTCGGGCATTTGTGCAGGCGATTGCACTAACTCTCCTAGCTCCGCCGCGCGTAAAGCCCGATCCACCAAGCTCATTGCCATCGCCTTGCGCTCACTATGCCCGAATGCCAACCCATAGCCGCGCGTAAACTGAGGCGGCTCGGTTTTGCTGCCAGCAAACTGATTAATCATTTGACATTCAGTAATTTCAATATCACCAATTGAGATAGCAAAGCCTAGCTCTTCGGGGATGAGCTCGACTTCAACCGAGCCCAGCCGGATTTCGCCGACGAAGGGGTGGCTGTTGGCATAGCCACGTTGCGTTGAGTAGGCCATCGCTAACAAAAAGCCTTCGTCACCTCGCGCTAGGTTTTGCAAGCGCGTACTACGATCTGCTGGAAAGCGCACGGGTTGGCGAGTCAGGTCAAAAGGTGCAGGGTCATTCGGGGTGGCGTGATGAGTTTCGATTAAACCTTCGCGGTTTAATAAATCAATCACGCGCGGCGATGAATGCTCGCCCGCCGTGTCTGAGCTTGCTGTCTGTGCAATATCAAGCGTTTCCCTTGTTGACTCGGTTGGGGTCAGAGGGCTGGTCGCAAGCAACGAAAAATCTAGCAGTCGCTGGGTATAGTCGTAGGTTGGTCCTAACACTTGACCGCCAGGTAAGTCTTTAATGGTGGCAGAGATTCGACGATCCAGCACCATCTTGCTGGTGTCGATTGGTTGCGTAGAGCCCAGTCTTGGCAAGGTTGCTCGAAAGGCACGCAATAAGAAAATGGCCTCAACCAAATCGCCACAGGCCTGCTTAATCGCAAGCGCCGCAAGTTCTGGATCAAAGACTGAGCCCTCAGTCATAACCCGATCGACAGCTAACTTCATCTGTTGACGGATTTGTGCGATGGATAGTTCTGGAACGCTTGGGTCACCGCGACGTTGTTGATCAAGTAGTTGATAACTACTTAAGATGGCTTGTTCACCACCTTTAACGGCTACATACATGAGATGCCCTATCCTGAAATTTCAATGCGAGTGGTTCTGGGTAGGCCAATCAGCCCCGTGTCGTTTGCAAAAAATACATCTACACCCCTCGGAAAGCTGGCATGATTCTGTGCCCATTGGCTAACAAAGCCTGCTAGTTGAGCGGCAGTGGCAGACAACTGACCAATCGTCGAGGTGTGTGCAATGCCAGGGCCGACAAGGGTGAGCGTGGATGTTGTTGCCCAGGGTTGGCTCGCTGTCGCGATATCGATGACGCAGGTGGTTGAGTGGTCTGGATACTCGTCAGTTCCTAACGCGAAACTCTCTAACGTAGGGAGCTCATCCCAGTTCTTGATCCACGCAAAGTCCGCTTCGTGCTGGTGTGGGGTAATTTTGCAATCCGTATGAAACACAATCCAGGTCGCAGCGTCAGTGTTAATCAGACTAGGCGACAGCCAAAGTCGCGAGCCAGGCTCGAGCAGCGCAAGCAATAAGCCACTTGAACTGGCGTGAGCAGCCTTAGGTGCTTCAAACGTCACAGCAAGCGGTACCGCACGCCCTGGGTACGACAGAGCCTCAAGGGCAGATCTGAAGGCGCCTTGGCTACCTAGTGAAATGTCGTGAAAGCCAGTGCCAATCTCAGAAAGTTCAATGGTCTTCACGATTGCTCCCCATCATCGGTATCAACGCCACTTTCGCGGGCCACCGTAAAAAAGTCGACCTTACTGGTATCGGCTTGCGCTTGACGCGAAGCTTTTTGCTTCGCAAGTAGCGCGCTCACCGGGGTTAGTAGTGAGCGTTCGATCTCGCTACGCCCATTCTCCTCGAGCAATAAGGCATCTGCGACAGCGGCTAAGTAGGCGTGGCGATGCGAACGACCGACAATGTATGAGACGCCTACGTGTCGGTGCGTGGTTGTATTTGATAGGCGCAGAGCACAGCGTGTCACAGTCATTTCGCCTAAATTGAAGCGTTCGCCATTGCCACCTGCACGACCTTCCACCATCATGAGTCCGGTTTCAGGCTTGCGTAACCAATATGGGGTCGCTTGAAGATGTGGCTGTAATACTTGTTCGAGTAGTGCCAGTGGCGCGCGCGCCAGCAAGCCAAGCCACTGGGCGCGGGTGTGACTTGTTGTAGAAAGACGACTGTCAGATGGTTGCAACATTCACTTGTTACTTTCTTGGTACAGGATCGCACCGCGATCGCTGTTTGAGTTTGTCAAGTGACCTAGCTTAAGCAGCCAATATTTAATTTTCATGACGAAGATGTAAACGTTTTATGACAATAGCTGGTTTGACCGCGGCAAGACAGACATCATCACAACCCCTACAGCGAGCCTACCGTTACGCTGTGTACTTTGCACCAAACGTTGAGCAACAGTGGTGGGCCCAAGCAAGTCAATGGCTCGGGCGCTGCGCGGTGAGTCAACAAAAAAATGTGCAACCACTGGTTGCCGGAGTGTCGGCCAAGCGCTTCGCAGAGTTGACAGAACATCCAAGACGCTATGGCTTTCATGCCACCCTGAGGGCACCTTTCGTCTTGACGAGTCAGTACCAACCTGCTGACCTGATTGATCGCGTCAATTTGTTGTGTCAAGACCTGAAACCCTTTGTCTTGCCTCGCTTGCAAGTGACTCTGTTAGATCAATTTCTTGCCCTGGTACCAGAACGTAACGCCCCTCAGGTGACGCTGCTCGAAGAGCAATGCGTGAAGGTGTTAAACGATTACGCTGAACCGCTTGGGCCAGAGGAACTCAGCAGGCGCCGGAGCGCTGGCTTGTCTGCGCAGGAAGATGCCCTGTTGTTGCGCTGGGGCTATCCCTATGTGCTTGAACGCTATCGATTTCATTGCTCGCTCACGGGTTCGCTTGCAAAGGCGTCGCCCAAAGAGGTATCTGCCCTGACTCAGGCGGCGCATCAGCATTTCGATCACTTACCGCCTTGTGTATTTGATGCTCTGGCAATTTTTGTTGAACCAACTCGAGGGGCTGATTTTGTCTTGCTTCAACAGTGTCCGTTGATGGGAGGCGCGTGAAGCAAGATATGGTTTTTTGGGTGCAGTTGAGTTGTCATGATCTTGTCATTCAGCCGCCATCAAAGTGTCAAATGAGTGGAGAATAATCAAAAGCCATGAAACTAGGTGAATATGATGTACCAGAGCAACGGCCTCAGCGTCATCGGGCGATATGGATTTCGGATATTCACCTTGGTACGCCGGGTTGCAAAGCCGAGTATCTGCTCGATTTTCTAAAATGGAACGAGTCTGATCATTTGTACCTGGTGGGCGACATCATTGATGGCTGGCAACTTAAAAAAGGTTGGTACTGGCGCCAAAGTCATAACGATGTGGTTCAGAAGATTTTGCGCAAGGCGCGAAAAGGCACTCACGTCACCTACATCGCAGGCAATCACGATGAAGTGATCAGACAGTTTTTGGGGATGGCGTTTGGTGATATCAAGATCGTCGACGAAGTCACTCATCAGTTACTAGACGGCAGACGTATCTGGGTCACACACGGCGATTTGTTCGACGGCATCATCCAACATGCTAAGTGGTTAGCCTATTTGGGCGACAGTATGTACACGGTGATTCTGAAGCTAAACAA
>CAMCII010000414.1 GCA_945874505.1 Bordetella parapertussis
GACCACAGTCACGATCATGAGCACGCGCACGCCCACGATCCGGCCACCTGCACTGACCCCACGCACAACCACAAGCCGCCGCACAACGATGACATCGGCGCTTTTGTCTTTAAGTCGAACAAGCCGTTTGACCCCGAGCGCCTTGAAGAATTTTTAGGTGGTGTCGTACAGGTGTACGGGCCAGATCTGCTGCGTTATAAAGGTATTTTGTACATGAAAGGCATCAATCGCCGCATGCTGTTTCAGGGCGTGCACATGATGATGGGTGCAGAACCTGGCAAACCATGGTTAGCCAGTGAAAAGAAAAACACAAAGATGGTTTTTATTGGTCGCAAGCTGCCACAAGACATCTTCACCAAAGGTCTTGAGCAATGTCTTGCAAAGTCGTAACTCTGCATGAATTTGGCAGAGCATAATCTAATGGAGTGACCTCATGGTAACAAAGGCAACCAAGGTATCAAAATCCGTGGCAACGCAAGCCGGTGCAGTCAAAAAACCTGCACCGGTCCAGTCAAAGCCTGTTGCCCCTGCCAAAACATTAGTCTCTGCCAAATCCACGACGTCAGCCAAACCGGTGACGTCAGCCAAGGCCAAAACACCGGCCAACAATGCGGCGTCCTCTAAGGCCGCTGCAATCGCCAAGACTTCAACACCCACTAAGGCCTCCATGCCCTCAAAGAACACCCCTGCAACAAAGGCCTCGACAGCTGTGACCCTGCCCAAAGCGAAAGCCGCTGCCGTAAAACCTACGACTCCTGTTCAGTCAGCTCCTGCAAAGACCGCCGCAAACGTCGAACACGCCGCACCGGCCGCTGCACCTAAAGCTGCCAAAAAAAGCCCGAAGTCGAACGGCGATTTATCTGAAAATAACTTGCCCTCTGAGGCTGAGTTATTGCGTATGCCCGAAGACGAGTACATGAATGATCGCCAGTTAGGATTTTTTCGCGATCGTCTGCGCCAACTTGAACAAGATATTCTCAACAACGCGGGTGCCACCACCGAGCACTTGCGCGAAACACAATTTGTGCCCGACCCAGCTGACCGCGCCACAATCGAAGAAGAGCACGCGCTTGAATTGCGCACGCGTGATCGCGAGCGCAAGCTACTGAAAAAAGTACAGCAATCCATCGTGCGTATCGACAGTGGCGAGTACGGCTGGTGCGACGAGACTGGCGAACCCATCGGTCTGCGTCGTTTGTTAGCCCGCCCCACTGCAACCTTGTCTCTCGAAGCGCAAGAGCGTCGCGAGATGCGTCAAAAAATGTTTGGGGATTAAGTCGCATTGACGTGAGTCTGACGCGTTGGCGCAGAGGGCTCACTCACTTTTATCTATTCATACCCTAACGGCAAAGCCACTGGGCAAATCCACTAGGCACACTCACAGCACTTCGAGTGTGCCTTTTTTACGATCGAGTCTCAGCATGGAACAATTTCACGGCACAACCATCATCAGCGTGAGACGCGGCAATCACGTTGCTCTGGGTGGTGATGGTCAAGTCACCCTCGGCAACATTGTGATCAAGGCAACCGCACGCAAAATTCGACGCCTGTATCACGACAAGATTCTGGCGGGCTTTGCGGGCGCGACCGCCGATGCCTTTACCTTGCAAGAGCGCTTCGAGGCCAAATTAGAAAAGCATCAGGGCAATCTGATGCGCTCGGCCGTTGAACTCACGCGCGACTGGCGCACCGATCGCGTGTTGCGTCGCCTTGAGGCAATGCTAATCGTGGCCGATCGCGATCACACCTTAGTGCTCACCGGCAATGGCGATGTGCTTGAACCCGAAAACGGCATCGCCGCGATCGGCTCGGGTGGCGCCTACGCACAATCGGCAGCGCTCGCTCTGTTACGCAATACCGAACTCAGCCCTGAAGTCATCGTCAAACAGTCGTTAGAAATTGCCGGCGACCTTTGCATTTACACCAATCAACAACATCTGATTGAAACTCTGGAATAAGCATGTCAGCCTCTACCATGACCCCCAGTGAAATTGTCTCTGAACTCGATAAGCATATCGTTGGACAAGATCGCGCTAAACGCTCGGTCGCTGTTGCTCTGCGTAACCGTTGGCGTCGCCAGCAAGTCGCTGAGCCCTTGCGCACCGAAATTCACCCCAAAAATATTTTGATGATTGGCCCGACAGGCGTGGGCAAAACTGAAATCGCCCGACGTTTAGCCAAGCTTGCCGACGCGCCTTTTATCAAAATCGAAGCCACTAAATTTACTGAGGTCGGTTATGTGGGGCGCGATGTCGACACCATCATCCGTGACCTCGCTGAAATCGCTATCAAACAAACGCGCGAACAAGAAATGAAACGCGTGCGCACGCAGGCCGAAGATGCGGCCGAAGACCGCATCCTGGATGTGCTGTTGACCCCAGCGCGCGCTGCCGACGGCTCGCCAATTCGCGAAGAGACTGCAACGCGTCAGACCTTCAGAAAGCGTTTGCGCGAAGGGCATCTGGATGCCACTGAAATCGAAATTGAAGTCTCTGCCAGCGCCCCGCAAATGGACATCATGACGCCACCTGGCATGGAGGATATGGCCGAACAATTAAAAGGTATGTTCGCCGGTCTGGCACGTGAAAAGAAAAAATCACGCAAGATGACTGTGAAAGAATCCTTTAAACTTCTGACTGACGAAGAGGCTTCAAAGCGCGTCAACGAAGACGACTTGCGTACACTTGCGATTCACAAAGTTGAACAACACGGCATCGTGTTTTTAGACGAGATCGACAAGATCGCAGCGCGCCAAGAAACCAGTGGTGCCGATGTGTCTCGCCAGGGCGTGCAGCGCGACCTCTTGCCCTTAGTCGAAGGCACAACGGTGACCACAAAATACGGCATGATCCGTACCGATCACATTTTATTTATCGCTTCAGGGGCTTTTCATTTGTCACGCCCCTCGGATCTGATCCCCGAGCTACAAGGGCGTTTTCCGATTCGGGTTGAACTTGATTCACTGACCGCGAAAGATTTTATTCGCATTCTGTGCGACACCGACGCCTCGCTCACCAAACAGTACAGCGCCTTGCTCGCCACTGAGGACGTCCATCTTGACTTCACCGACGAGGGCATCGCACGCCTGGCTGAACTTGCCTTTGAAGTCAACGAACGCACCGAAAATATCGGCGCACGACGTCTTTACACAGTGATGGAGAAGCTTCTTGAAGACCTGTCGTTTGATGCCACCAGCAGCAGCGGCAAAACAGTTGTGCTTGATGTCGCGTACGTGAACGATAAGCTTGCAGAGGCTGCGGCAAGTCAGGATCTAGCACGGTTTGTGTTGTAAGCTTTTTAGCAGCAGCCTTTCGCTGTGGCTAAAAAGTAAGCTGGTCTGTCGCCTACGCACGCGTTGTGCAAGATCTGGCGCGCGAGTGCAACTCACTGTGCAACGAACAAAATATTCACCACACGACTCGCCATAACGGGTTGGTTCACTCCGCTCCCCATCCGAAAATGAGTATGGATGACATAGTCGCCCGACATTTGTAAGCACATGCCCTGCCCTGGCGAGCAATAGCCACTGTTGTTGCAACCATGACAATTAAATCATATTATGGCTTGCGCTTGCCTGCGCGATACTTAGTCGTCAATCCACGAAAGGCGTTAGTCAACGTCTTGTTATCACAACACGGCGCAACTCACCATGTTTCAAATTCGCATCAATACGCTCTTGCAACTGCTGGTCATCACCCTTT
>CAMCII010000415.1 GCA_945874505.1 Bordetella parapertussis
GCACAAACGGTAGCAAGACCGCAGCAAGCACCGCGACCGCTAAAATTATTTTTTTGAAAATGGCAGACATGTTGGCTCTCTTAGACGCGCGAGAAAATAGGTTTGCCGAAAAGGCCATAGGGGCGGAAGATCAGAATCGTCACGATTAAGACCAACGCCATCGTCAGCTTTAGGTCGCTGCCAATAACATAGGCGCCTAAGATGTTTTCAAGCACACCTAAAATGACGCCACCAACCACGGCGCCCCACGGGTTATCTATCCCGCCAAGCAAAGCTGCGGCAAAACCGTAAAGCAAAATACCCGCCATCATATTTGGATCAAGAAACACAATGGGTGCGATCATCATGCCGGCCACGGCTCCGATCAAGGCGGCCATCCCCCAACCAAGCGCCAACATCCAAGATACGCGGATCCCAACCAAGCGAGCCGACTCGGGATTAAATGCAGCCGCACGCATCGCCAGACCAAGCGGAGTGAATCGAAAGAAGCAGAACACTGAGAGCAGTACAACGAGTGTGACCGAAATTGAGCCGATTTGATGGCCAGAAAAGTATTTAGGCAAGAACATACCCTCAACCGGAAACGGACTCGGAAAGGATTTAATCGTGTGCTCAAAAATCCACCCTGCAAAGGCATTAAAAATCACGAGCAAACCAACAAATACGATCACATTCGTGAGGATTGGCGCTTTTTCAACAGGCTTGAGAAAAATCCGCTGAATCAGTAAACCCGCGACAAACGAAACGACCATCGTCGCAACAAACGCCATCCAGTAAGGCACGCCCGCCTGGATCATTGCCCAGGCGATGAAGGTCGAGAACGTCGCCATCTCGCCTTGTGCAAAATTAATGTGATGGGTCGCCTGGTGGATCATGACCAACGCGAGCCCGACCGCGGCGTAAATACCACCGTTCGCTAATCCAGCAGTAACTTGCAATAAAAACGAATCCATTAAAACTCCACAACCTGATCGCTAGTTTAATAACCCAAGTACACCCGTCGAATCGACTCGTCAGCTTTGATATCGGCCGACGGACCAGACAAAACAACCTTGCCTGTCTCGAGCAAATAAGCATGATCTGCTAAGTTCAATGCCAAGGCCGCATTTTGTTCGACGAGCAGCATACTGACCTGGTCTTCTTGATTGATTTGACGCATGATCTCGAAAATCTCTTTCACGATCAAAGGAGCCAAACCAAAAGAAGGCTCGTCTAAAAGCAGCAATCGAGGGCGCAGCATAAGCGCGCGGCTGATGGCAAGCATTTGTTGTTCGCCACCCGACAAGGTACCTGCTTGCTGACGAAACCGTTCTTTTAAACGCGGAAACCTGCTGTACATACGCTCGAGATCAGCCTGTACTTCATGGCGATCTTTACGCGTGTAGGCGCCCAGTTTCAGGTTTTCTTCGACGGTCAGGGCCGTGAAGGTACCGCGCCCATCAGGAACATGCGCGATTCCGGCTCTAACGATATCTTCGGTCGCTTTGCCGTCGATGCGTTTGTCTAAAAAAGTGATTGAACCAGTGGTTTGAACCGCCTGACATACGGCGCGCAGAGTCGTCGTTTTTCCGGCGCCATTCGCACCCAGAATAGTCGTGATACCGCCCACGTTTAATTCAAAATTTAAATCAAAGAGCACTTGGTTAGGGCCATACCACGCGTTCAAGTTGGCAACATCAAGCAGTTTCATTAGTTACCATCTCCTAAGTACGCACGGATGACCTCTGGGTTGCGCTGGATCTCTTCAGGCGTGCCTTCGGCAATTTTTTTACCAAAGTTCAGCACGACGATCCAGTCCGAGACCTCCATCACTAGGCTCATGTGGTGTTCAACTAGTAAAACAGTGATACCCATATCATCACGAACCGTGCGAATAAAGTCTGCTAAGTCGCCCAGCTCGGTGTGATTTAAGCCCGCCGCGGGTTCATCGAGCAGAAGCATCTTCGGTTTTGAGGCCAGTGCGCGCGCGAATTCAACGCGTTTTTGAGTGCCAAAGGACAAATCACCTACCGCCCGATCAGCGAATTCTGACAGCTTCAAGTAAGACAACAATGCATCCGCGTCTTTGACTAACTGCTTTTCTTCAGCGCGAGCCGCTGGTGTTTTTAGCATCGTGCCGATAAAACCGCCTTCAGAGCGCGCGTGCGCGCCCACCATCACATTCTGACGAACCGTCATTGTGCGAAACATGGCGAGGTTTTGAAAGGTGCGACCAATGCCAATTTTTGACATCGCGTGCACGGGCGTCTGCGTGATGGATTCGCCATCAAACACCAGGTCACCCGACTGATACTGGTAAAGGCGGCTCAAGCAATTGAATAAAGTGGTTTTGCCGGCACCGTTGGGGCCAATCAATCCACAGACCTTATTGCGAGGCACATCAAAACTGACAGAGTCTAATGCGACGATGCCACCAAACCGCACCGTAATATCTTTGACATTCAGCAATGCTGACGCTGACTGGTTCGACAAATCCGTTCTCCAAGACTAAATCGAAATGTATGTTTAACAGTTTCTAAATGCAGCACCTTGAGTGTTGTTTCAACGATCTGCACCTGTCACTTCAAACCGCTTTTTTATTAAATTCGCAAGTGTGAAGGTACGTTGGAAACTGATATTGGTCAAATGAAATAATACTTGCGGGTTTTCTCTGAATCGTTTTCCCTGATCTTTAATCCAGATATCATTCAGGCATTGCCCTAACGGCGTACGCGGCTGCCCTGACGCTGTGCAGGACGAGCAACAACTCAATGATCACGCGGCTTTTTTTGAGTTCGCATTTGAGGTTAACGCAGCACCGATTAGTGTCTTGAGTAACACGCTCAGAGGCTGCTGATCCAGCGTAAAACAAGTTTGTGCCAGGTC
The DNA here is from genome assembly GCA_945874505.1 of Bordetella parapertussis. Lineage (GTDB taxonomy): Bacteria > Pseudomonadota > Gammaproteobacteria > Burkholderiales > Burkholderiaceae_B > Zwartia > Zwartia parapertussis_J. Next base: position 2,866 of record CAMCII010000415.1, read on the forward strand.
AGCAGCCGAAATGTTCAAGTTGCCAAAACTGCAGCAGTCGGCACCTTTGATAATCAACTCAGCATCGTTAAGTGGATGCTCTTTACTGCCACGCAGTTTTTCAACCCGACGTTTGAGCACCGTGCCGTCCTTGAGATGGACGGTTAACTCTGCCCAGCGGGGGAACATAGGCGGTGCTCCTTCTGTGACGTTGACGTTGGGTAAAAAAGCCTGGATGGCAGAGCGTTGAACCGCTGCATCTTCAAAGGTTTTAAGTACCACTTCACCGTCATGCAAAGCCGCGGTGACAGCGTACTGCATACTGAACTTCCCCTCTAGACCGGTTTGCGGCCGGCTATGAATCAAGGGCACCGTGGCACGATAGTTTGTTTGAATATCCACGCGATCCAGTTGCTCGAACTTGAACGGCGTGTCTTTCAGCATATCCAGCAAACCGTCAATCGTGCGATGCGCGGCGTAGCACAGAGGATACTTTTTAACTTCGATACCGCTACGCTCGATTTCAAGCGGCAAGCTACCCAATTGATCAAGCTCTGCATGCAGATCCATCTTGTCGGCATACAGCGTGGTGTAGCCTTGATCGCCATCCAAGGCCTTGGCTGAGGCATCAAACCCAAGCTTAGCCAGCATGACAGCGCGCAGCGCTACGGCATTGGCTTGCCCTGCCTGAAATGGCTTAGACATCGTGCCAAAGTTTTGGCGAGTGCCTGCAATCTGTGAAACCGTGATGCCCAAGGCGTTCACAATCTGTGCATGCTTGAGTTTTAATAAATGTGCACAGGCAACCGTTGCACCGAAGGTCGCAATGGATGCCGTTGAATGCCAGCCCTTCG
>CAMCII010000416.1 GCA_945874505.1 Bordetella parapertussis
ACTTCTTTACCAATACCATCACCTGGCAGTACTGCAATCTTAAATGGGCGGCTCATGCGCTAGATCCTCGTGTAAAAGTAACCATGATCTTAGCCTTTTTTTGCCTGTATCAGGGCGCAATCACTTAGACTAGAGTCTGAGCAGTCGTCATGATCAGGAGCTTTCAAATGCCTCACCCCTCAACACCCACCCAAATCCGCCAAGTCGAGCAAATACTGCCCGGCCGCCCCACCCACGATGGCGCCGGGGTCAAGTTGTTACGGGTCTATTCGTACTCGCCCGAACTGAATCTTGACCCGTTTTTGATGCTTGACGAGTTCGCAACCGACGAAGCGTCTGACTATATTGGCGGGTTTCCTGATCACCCGCACCGCGGCTTCGAAACCGTCACCTACATGCTCGATGGCCGCATGCTGCACCAAGACCACATGGGTAACCGTGGCGATCTAGGCCCCGGTGATGTGCAGTGGATGACCGCCGGTCGCGGTGTGATCCACTCTGAAATGCCCCAACAAACAGAAGGCCGCATGCATGGCTTTCAGTTGTGGATCAACCTGCCCTCAGACGAAAAAATGTGCCCGCCTGCCTATCGCGATATCCCCTCGCCCACCATGCCTGTGGTGGATTTATTAGATGGTTCGGGCACCGTGAAGGTGATTGCGGGCACCTACAGCAACGGCCTTGATCCCGTGTCTGGCCCGCTGCACGGCATGACCACCGCACCCTTAATGCTGGATGTGCAGATGGGCGCCCACGGGCAGTTTCTTGAAACCATCTCAGCCGGCCATACCGCCTTTGTGTATGTATACGAGGGTGAAGCGATGGTTGGCGACGAGCGCATCAGCGCGCGCCACCTTGCTGTGTTGGGAGCCGGTGCGCAGGTGCAAGTCAATAGCCTTGAAAGCGACGCACGGTTTTTAGTGCTGGCCGCCGCACCGATTCGAGAGCCGGTGGTGCAGTACGGGCCCTTTGTGATGAATACCCGTGCCGAGATCGAGCAGGCGGTGCAAGATTATCAATCTGGTAAATTTTGAGTTTATGCCTACGCGACCTATTTTTTGCACTGAGCGGGTCCAAGAGCATCTTGGGCGGCTCGGTCCATGCCGATATTTAATTCTTTAACGCTATTGACTGTGTAAACCTTACCACCGGTTAACTCAGCTGCGCAGTTTGCGGCACCCACTCCACCGATGTCGATCACATTGACTTTGAGATGTGGTTTTTGTCGTTTGAGGTTGCGAGCAACGTAACAGACGTTGGCACCTCGACCGCAACTCTCTTCCCCATCCGATACCAACAATATCGTTGACTCTCTGTTGACCCCATCGGCAAGTTCGCCACCTTGCAATAACCCATCGGCTAAGGGTGTGCCGCGATTTGGGGCTAATTGACTGAGTTGTGCAATCATCTGGCCACGCTGGCTTGGCGCATAGCGCCCCAGATTACGTGCGGTGGGGCAATCGTCGACTACGACCAACCCTGTTCCGACATCTCTAGGCAGGCGTTGTAGCAGGCTAATCGTCGCCTGTTTCGCAGTCATAATCCGAGTAGGCTCTTGATGCAAGCGTACAAACTTTTGTTGGTCGCTTGGGCTCAGGCGATTGAGCGACCTATCGTTTAGTACGCGAATGACCCAGTCCTCTTCGTCTACGGTCGCGTTGATGTTAATTCTCATCGAGCCCGATGCATCGAACACCACAATCAGCTCGGGGGCTAGCGCTGCAGGGCGATCCTCTGGGCAAACCGTCTTGGCGTTATCAACGGTGATGACCTTGGGCACTGGCGGTTTAAGTGGTGCTTCAACCTTTGGTGGCACGACGACGGGTTTTTCGGGCTTAGGTTGTTCGACGTGTGGCATTGGCGGACGCAACAGTTCGGGCTCAGGTTCAGGGACTTCAACCAGCGGCGGCACGGGTTCTTCTGGCGGCACCGGTGGGTCGGCAGGTTTACGCACTTCGTGCGGCTCTGGTGGTATTTTTGGCTCAACAGGCTTATGCACTTCAGGTGGTGGTGCCACTGGCGGTGCTGGAGCTGGTGCCTCTGACGGCGGCGTCACTTGGTTCACAAGCGGTGGAGCGATCACCTCAGTGGTTGGAGTGAGCGTTTGATCAACAGGAGACACGCGCCAGGATTTCGGACAAAAAAACCACCATAACAAAAATAGAATTAAAAGTAATAGCAAGAGCGCGGCCAACCAACGCCATACTGTAGTCAGCACAGGCGTTGCAGCGACAGCCACAGCGGTCGCCGCGATAGGCACAACAGGTGCAGCAAGCACTTGTCGTTTAGGATCAGGCGGCAGCGCAAGATTCCAATACAACAACACCGGCTGTTCGTTGAGTGAGAAAATCGCCTCAATCGGCGGCTCGGCGCTTGCATGCTTCAGCAGCTCGACCGCCGCACGGTCATGGTCTGGCTGTTTTTCCAAGACCTCGGCATATTGCCTAAGCGCTGACAGCCTTTCAAACAACACAGTCTTTAGGCGTCCGGCCTCAGTAACAGGCAATTCAGCGTAAGGCCGTGGTTGACCAGTCAGTTGCGTCAGCCACTGTACGCTACCGTCAGCAGATGCCTTAGGCGTGGCATACAGGCCTGCCACACTGGGAGGTAGTCTATTCGCAATGATTCGTACAAACGCAGCATGCAGCGACTCGAGTTGCCCCGAAGTCTTCGGATCAAACGCACGCTGCGTAATACGGATCATTGTTCGCCTTACCCTTACTTACTCAAGATCGCATAATCGGTGCTAAGTGTTTGAATCTCTTTTTGCACCTTATCGATTTGTGCCTGTAACGCTTGCGTCGACGCTGCTGAAGATGAAATCGGCGTGCTATTCAACGCATTCAACTGGGCGTTCGCTTTGGCAATTTGTGCCTGCAACGCGACATTGTTTGGATTTGAATTTTTCATCTGATTCAAATACGCGCTCACGCTGCGGTTCATCCCAGCAATTTGACTGCGGCGAGCAGTGACATCGCCAGAAGCAAGCTCATTCTTTTTACTCAAATCAGCAAGGGCTTGTTTGAGCAGCTCATTGTTCTTTTGCTCGGCTTGCAGTTGTGCATTTTTATCTGCTGCACGTGCATCGTAAGAACCTGAAAAATCGCAATTCATCTTTGTGAATAAGCCAGCATTGCGCATCGCTCTAGGATCACAACCGGCTTTGTCAACGGCACAGCCTGCCACCAGCGTCGCTGAACAGAGTACGACTGGCATCAACATTGAACGCATATTCATAACAATCCTTTTTAAGCAAACTACATTTCAAAAAAATGAAACAACATCCAGCAAGCACCTCGCCCAACTCTGGCAACATGCAACGACCAGTGAGCTGACAACCATGGGCACTTGGCATCAAAGGTTATGAGCCGCACTCAAGCACCACGCAAGCGTGGCGATTGAGGCGGTCATCGCCGAGCAGCTTAGCCCAGCACCTTAATGGATGGAGCCAAGCCGTAGGCGATATCAAGATCACTCTTCATCGCATCGCGTGTTTTTGACAATTGCGCCAACTCAGATTGAAGTCTTCTTGTTTGAACGCCTGAAGCTTTTTCTTTATCAACAACATCTTGATAACCATCAATACGTGCATTGATGTCGGCAAGCTGCTTTTCTAGGTATGCCTTATTTGCATTGATCTGATCAAGCTGTTCTTTCGCT
>CAMCII010000417.1 GCA_945874505.1 Bordetella parapertussis
ATGTATGGACGATGCCTTGCTATCACCAATCAAAGCAAATCGCACGGGTGTACGGGTATCCTCCCAGCAAGTAAATTCAGCACTAATCGTTGCCGGGAGTCCACAGGTAGGCACAAGGGTACCTCCAGGACCACCATCATAACCACGATCCTTGCCTACAATCTGCGGACCTCTGAACGCTAAGCCCTCTCTTACATAACTATTGAATCCAATGTAACCAACAATCAACAACAGGCCAATCAGCAGAATGGCCTTATGGGATCCGTATGAGCCAAAACGAAAGGGCTTTTCAATTGCAGCATAGGTGATCCAAGCTAGCAATATCGATACGCTCACGATCGTAAAGCGCGCAGCCACGCTCAACACTTCGCCTTCAATAATACGAGCGAAAGACAGCAAGGGCCAATGCCAAAGGTACAAAGGGAAACTAATTAAGCCTAACCACACAAGTACACGATTCGATAAAAGGGCTCTGTTTATTACAGTCTGCGGCCCGACGGCAATCAATACAGCCGTAGCTAAGGTAGGCAAGAGTGCCCAAAACCCTGGAAAATGCATATCACTCGTAATTAAGCCAACGCCCAGCGCGAGCAGGCATACACCAATGACAGATAACACTGCGCGTAACTGTTTACCAAGTCCATCAAAATATTCTGAACAGCGTTTGTCCGCCAATGCCGCCCCGAGCAAGAGCTCCCAAACGCGCGTGGCTGGCGAATAAAACGTGGCAGTGGAGTTTCTATAGATCAACCAAATATTCAAAAGAAATGAAACGCTTGCAATCGCCATGATGATTACTAGCCACTTCACATTATTTCTATACGCTAGCCACAGTGCTAAGGGCCATAAAATATAAAACTGTTCTTCGATGCCAAGGCTCCAAAGATGAAGCAGCGGCTTTGTAATTGCTGTGTTGTCGAAATAGCCAGCTTCATTCCATAAAACAAAGTTAGAAATAAAACCTGCGCCGCTGACAATATGCTTACCGAGTTGCTCATACTCATGAGGTAACAGCGTAAACCAGCCAAACGCATAACAGCAAACAAACACCATAAGCAGTGCTGGAACGATGCGTCGAACTCGACGGCTATAAAAATCGGCAAAGCTGAAACTACCACGCTCGAGATTTTGAAAAATGATTGTAGAAATCAAAAAACCGGAAATCACAAAAAAAACATCCACTCCGATAAAACCACCGGGCACTCCGCTCGGAAACGCGTGATAGCCCACCACGAGCAACACTGCAATCGCGCGCAGACCATCGATATCAGGGCGATATTTAGGATGTGTTGTGATGCTTGAGAGCTGCAACAACGCCATTTCAAGATTTTCCGACTCGAAAACAAAAGGTACCGATATTGATAAAAATTATAAAGGCAAACCTTATCGGAAAATCCGGAGTTGAGGGGCGTTCGCATTAGCGATCCAGTCGCTCAACGTGACCCCGTTGTTAAGGATCTTTGCACCTTTTGCTAAAATCCGCGCACAAGCATGCCTGAACACTCTACACTAAGCGTTTGTGTACACCTCTAAAGGTAACTAGCCCACCTTATGTTTTCCAAGCGCGTCCGAGCGAATCGCTTTGAACTAGCACTCTGTTGGGCCTCAAACTATCGCTATATTCTTTTAATTTGTTTTTTACTACTACAAGTCTTGGCATTTAGCTTAGAAGGCCTATGGGTTGAGGATTTCTGGGAGCATAGCGCGGCTGTCAGCGAATTTATGCGTCACCCGCTTAATCCGTCGCATCCACAACTCAAGCTTAATGCTCCTCACACCCTTCTTAATCCATACACCTTCGTTGTTGCCCTAACAGCCTCGACCTTTGGCATGACAGCGATTACGACGCTGTCAATTTTTGGTGTGCTTAATTTTTGTCTTTTTTGCTGGGGCCTGTTCGCGTTTATCTCGATCTTCTGCTCAGGCAAAAATGATACATCTAAGGTATCGTTTTACGCTCTGCTCTTTGTACTATTTTTATGGGGCGACCAGCCTTGGCCGTATAGTGGTTTTTTTAGTTATCAAATTTTTTTCTTTAACTTACCCTATCCCTCGACCTTTATCGGCGGGCTGTCTTTGCTAGCACTCGGCTTAGCGGGCAAAGACCAAACTACACTTAAACCGCTTCGCTGGCTGGCTTTGACCTTCGTGATCAGCCTGTGCTTACTCACGCATCCGCTGACCGCACAGTTTCTTGTTCTTGGATTCATCGCACAAGCGTTATTCGCTTCGCATGACACAGTTATTCGCCTAATTATGCTCGCCGCTGCCTGCATCGCAGCCATCGCCCTCGCTTCACTTTGGCCGTTTTATCCATTTCTAGAGTTATTACAAGGCGCAGCCTCAGTCTATGATCTGTCTAACGGTACGATGTATTACCATTTTATTGAACGAGTCTGGCCCTTTATTGTTCTGTCACCAGTAATTGCCTGGGCCATGTTTCAAAAGCAGCAGCGGGTTCTGTTGTTTATCTTTTGCTCGACGATTGCTGTCTATCTGTTTGGCTTATATACCCACAAATATTCTTATGGTCGGATCATTTCTTACACGATTCTCGTTGCGCAAGTTTGTTGTGCGATCGTCGCAGTTAGGCTTGAGAGTTCAATCGAAAGACTGCACACGCGTGCACTGCTTGCATACCAAGCTCTATTTCTTTGCGTTCTTTTGGGAGGCTCGCTTGGCGCTCTACATACAGCAACAACAAGGTTACTGACTGCAGCAAACAGTATTCGACTCGAACGCCCCATCTTTAATCAAGTGATCTACAAAGACTATGTATTTTTGAATGGCGATATACCGACAGGGGCAACTGTTTTTGCAAATCTTGAGGCGAGCTGGCTGCTACCTACCTTCGGTGCAAAAGTCATCGCCGCACAACATCCGCTAGCGTTCGTGCGGGACGCTGACCAACGGCAACAGGATTTAGAACTTTTTTTTGCCAACGGCACTGCGGCGACTAAGCGGCTCGACCTACTAATGAAATACGATGCTGACTATTTACTGATTGATAAGTCAGCTGATCGCAATTCGAAAACAATCATGCTGCAACTCACTGAGTTAACGCATGCGTCAGTTCGATTTGAAGATAGTCGTTTTGTACTTTTTGCACTGAAGCAATCGAATTAACGACTTTGGCGAATCATTGCCGCTGCGTAAACGGCAGCATATTGCTTCACAACTTCTTTAGGACTGAATTTTTTTATAGCTGAATCCCTTGCCGCCAGGCTCAATACGTGTAGACGATCTCTATCGGTTAGCAACCACGCTACACCCTGCGAAAGATCTAGCACGTCTTCAGGCTTGGCTAACCAGCCAGTACGCCTATGATCGATAATATCTGGCAGCCCACCCAAATTGAAGGCAGCGACAGGCGTGCCACACGCCATCGCTTCAACAGCAGTATTGGGCAGATTATCTTGTCTGGACGGCACGATCATCACATCTGCCGCCGAGTAAATAGTGGCCATCACGGCATCGTCATGCACGGGCCCCATCCAATGTACTTTACAACTCCAGTGTTCGTGACTTGCCGGAGAATACCGGCCAAAAACAATCAACTCCACTGCCTTAGTGCTTTGAGCTTGCAGGTGCCTCATAACTTCGGGTAGCAGATCTTCACCCTTGATTTTAGACATCCCCCCCGCT
>CAMCII010000418.1 GCA_945874505.1 Bordetella parapertussis
TTTCTCCGCGAAACTTGCCGTTCAGCACCGAAGGGACATCAACAGGGATCCCCTGCAGTCTGAACGGACTGCCAAACTTTTAAAGCGTCACGCGTGGCATCGACATCATGTACGCGCAAGACCGCTGCACCTCTGACCACACCTGCGAGCGCGGCAGCAATGCTACCACTCAGACGCTGATCCACAGATTTACCGGTGACACTACCAATCATAGATTTGCGTGAAGCACCCAACACGACTGGATATCCGCTTTGCACAAGCTGCTCTAGCCCCTGCAGTAATTGATAATTATGCTCAAGCGTTTTACCAAACCCCAGGCCAGGATCCAAGCTAAGGCGAGCCCGCTTGACACCAAGATGCTCAAGCAACTGCGCCTGCGCGGTAAGCGCCTCTTTCACCTCATGTACAACGTTTTGGTATTGCGGTGCGAGTTGCATCGTACGCGGCTCGCCCTGCATATGCATCAGGCACACCCCACAACTTGGGTGCGCAGCAACGATGCGCTGTGCCTCGGGTGCTCGCATGCCCGTCACGTCATTAATGATGTCGGCCCCCGCCTCAAGCGCAATCTGCATCACCTCTGGCTTGCAGGTATCGACTGAGATCGCAGCGCCACTGTCGCGCAGCGCAGCGATCACAGGCAAAATGCGCGCAAGCTCATCTTGGATAGAAACAGGCGCAGCCCCTGGGCGAGTGGATTCACCACCAATGTCGATAATATCGGCACCTTGAGCAACCAATTGTTGCGCATGTGCAATCGCTGAGGTGGCGTCAGCGTGTTGACCGCCGTCAGAAAATGAATCTGGCGTCACGTTGACGATACCCATCAAAAGCGGGCGCTTGAGTACAAACTCAAAGCGCCCGCATAACCAGCTGCCTGACATCAGAGTCAGCTCTGCCGTCGTCTTAGACTACCGCTGCTGGATCGTTAGTCGGTGCTGCGCCCGTGGGAGGAGTATCCGACGAATCAGCGGGCGCCTGTGGCACCTTTGGTGGGCGCGGTGGGCGACCTTCAATGATGTCACCAATCTGATCTGCGTCGATGGTTTCCCATTCGAGCAAAGCCTTAGTCATGATTTCGACTTTTTCACGACTGTTTTCAAGGATGGTGCGCGCACGTGCGTACTGCTCGTCGATAATTTTGCGGATCTCTTTATCGACCGTTTGCATCGTCGCCTCAGACATGTGCGTGGTTTTTGTCACGCTACGTCCTAAAAAGACTTCACCTTCGTTTTCGGCGTACACCACTGGGCCCAATGAATCGGTCATGCCATAGCGCGTAACCATGTCACGAGCAATCGCCGTCGCACGCTCAAAATCGTTTGAGGCGCCGGTGGTCATTTGATTCATGAAAAGCTCTTCAGCGATACGACCACCAAACAACACGGCAATCGTACACAACAGACGCTCTTTATCCATGCTGTAACGATCGCCTTCGGGCAACTGCATCGTGACGCCTAAAGCGCGACCACGCGGAATGATCGTCACTTTATGAACAGGATCAGTTTTAGGCAGCATACGGGCCACGATCGCATGACCAGATTCGTGATACGCGGTGTTACGGCGTTCTTCTTCGGGCATCACGATTGAACGGCGCTCGGCACCCATAATGATCTTGTCTTTGGCTTTTTCAAAGTCAGACATATCAACCGTGCGGCCATTGCGACGCGCCGCAAACAACGCCGACTCATTCACCAGGTTGGCCAGATCAGCGCCCGAAAAACCTGGGCAGCCACGCGCGAGTGTGTGCGCATCGACGTTTTGTGCCAACGGCACTTTACGCATGTGAACTTTAAGAATTTGCTCGCGGCCGCGAATATCTGGCAACGGTACCACCACCTGACGATCAAAACGACCGGGGCGCAGCAAAGCGGGGTCAAGCACATCAGGGCGGTTGGTTGCAGCGATCACAATGACGCCAACGCCAGACTCGAAGCCGTCCATCTCAACCAACATCTGGTTGAGCGTTTGCTCGCGCTCGTCGTTGCCGCCACCCAAGCCTGCGCCGCGCTGGCGACCGACCGCATCGATCTCATCAATAAAGATAATGCATGGCGAGTGCTTTTTAGCGTTTTCAAACATGTCGCGCACGCGAGCTGCGCCCACGCCCACAAACATCTCGACAAAGTCAGAACCCGAAATACTAAAAAACGGAACCTTGGCTTCGCCAGCAATCGCTTTGGCCAGCAATGTTTTACCGGTACCGGGCGAACCCACCATCAGCACGCCACGAGGAATACGACCGCCGAGCTTTTGAAACTTGGACGGGTCACGTAAAAAATCAACAATTTCTTGAACGTCATCTTTTGCTTCGTCGCAACCAGCAACGTCAGCAAACGTAATCGCATTGGTGCCTTCATCTAGCAAGCGCGCACGCGACTTGCCAAAACTGAACGCCCCACCCTTGCCGCCGCCCTGCATCTGGCGCATAAAAAACACCCAGACACCGATCAAAAGCAGCATCGGAAACCAGGACACAAAGATGCTCATCAGTAGCGAGGGCTCTTCGCGCGGCTTGCCCGACACAGAGACACCCGCTTTGAGCAAATCAGACACCATCCAGAGATCGCCAGGCGAAGTCAGGGTGTAAGGACGACCCGAGTCAGGCGTCACATGGATGACATCGTTCTGGACATCGACCCGGCGGACCTTGCCCGACTTGGCGTCGTCCATGAATTGGGTATAACTTACGGTGTCTTGTACAGGCGCGCGGGTGTCGAACTGTTTAAAAACAGTAAACAGCACTAAACCAATCACCATCCAAACCGCGACTTTCGAAAAAGAATTATTCAAGGCCGATCTCCAGCTTGTCGTTCTGACGCGCCGCGCACCTTTGGCCTAAAGGACGCATTGCAACGAGGCAAAATTACATTCTACCTGTTAAAAAAGCCCACTCGCAGTAATCCCTTACTACGCGACGGGACCAAAATCGCAAAGCTCTAGCCCTTTCGACCCTTGGCGATCAAGAAAGTTTCAGAAGAACGATCTCTCGACGCCTTGGGTTTGCGCTCGACCACCCTTTTGAAGTGTCGTTTGAAGCTTTCAACGGTTTGCGAAAAGCCGCTGCCGTGAAACGCCTTAACAATCAGTGCACCGTCTGTTTTGAGGTGCATTAGCGAAAATTCAAGGGCTAAATCAATCACTTGTTGAATTCTGGCTGCATCAGCTAAGCCGACCCCAGATAAATTTGGCGCCATATCCGACATAACTAAATCTACCTTAACCCCCTCAAGGGTTTGATTGAGTTGTTCGAGGACAGCATCCTCGCTAAAGTCACCCAAAATGAACTCAACACCTGCGATAGGTTCCATCGGCAAGAGATCGAGCGCAACAATGCGACCATCTAGGATCCCACCCTTGCCCACCAGACGCTCGCGCGCCACCTGAGACCAACTGCCAGGGGTCGAGCCCAAGTCAACAATGATGTCGCCGCGACGCATGAGTTTTTCAGCATCGAGGATTTCGGTCAGTTTGAAGGCGGCACGGGCGCGATAGCCCTTTTGCGTCGCCATTTTGACGAAAGGGTCATTAATGTGCTGCATGACCCATTCTTTAGAAAATTTGTTCTTCGCCATTCCCGTACAATCTACCTTATGACTATTATGGAACTTACCCCCCGCGAGCGTAGTTCGCTTCGC
>CAMCII010000419.1 GCA_945874505.1 Bordetella parapertussis
CATTTAACGATGTTGCAACTTGGCCTAGTGCTAGAAGAGAGGCATGAACCCCCCTTCGATCTGACGAAGCGATATTTTTATAAGGAAGGGTTTTTTGTATCAACGCCTATGATCCTTGTGTGTAGCAGATCCGAGGTGTTTTGCATTAAAGCTCGCACAGAATAACCGCAGCGTGCAAACCAATTGAAAACTACCACACGGTTCTTCACACTTTCGGAATTGCTGGGTTGCGGAAATATTTAGTTTTCAACATATTAAAGGAGCGGTCTGGTGAGGTTGCACCAAGCTAGTCGCCCTATACTAGTCGGGTTAATCGCAGCACTTCTGTGCGGTCACCATCATCTTTGTGCCAGCAAGTTTCGTAGGGTTCGCCAAATTATTTGAATCCAATGAAATAAAGTCTAATTTAGCGGTCTATTTTTAACCATTTTTTTCGCAAACTTCAATGACCCCTCGTATCGCAATTTCACTCGCGTCTATATTTTTCTTAGCGCCGATAGTGCTGAGTGTCGGCGGCCTGGGTGCTGATACCAGTCTGCTCCGCTCGGCGCAGGCTTCTGGTCAATACACGTTATCGGGCAAGATCGTACAGGTCTCTGACGGTGATACGGTCAACATTCTGGTCAATCAGCAAACGCACCGAATTCGCCTGGCGAGTATTGATGCACCTGAAACCGCCCATGGCAGTAATCGGCCTGGGCAACCTTATGGTGAGGCCTCACGCAAACACTTGGCCGAGTATGTGGCAGGTAAAACGCTAACTCTCATCTGTTTTGAAAAAGATCATTACGGGCGCGACGTCTGTGATATCCCCGTGGGCGATACGACCGCCAATCGCCTGCAGGTTCAGCACGGCATGGCTTGGGCCAATCAGCAAGGGGGCGGCAAGTATTTGCGTGATCAGAAGCTGGTTGAACTCGAAAAAAAAGCCAAGCAAGCCAAGCTAGGTTTGTGGGCTGAGCCCAGGGCCGTCGCGCCTTGGGTGTGGCGCCACGATTGTTGGCAAAAACAAAAATGCTGACATTGCAAACGGTATCAAGTATTGCCCAAGCACTTCTTAGTCGGTGGTGTGGCAGACGTTACCTGATGCAAATGTTTAAGGGCAGATCCTCACTACGGTATGGTGTTGCGATGCCAGTTTCGCCGTTGTTGTTAAAGTTCGCGGCCTTGTTATCACTGGGCGCGCTAACCGCGTGCGGCCCCCAAGGGCTTGAGTCACCAATCAATAGCCCGTATGTCTCGGGCGCTGAAAGTCAAAACGTGTTGTACACCGCGTTCACGCAACGCTCGCCTAAGTTTTTGGATCCAGCTAAATCCTATTCGACAGACGAAACACCGTACACCTATAACATTTATGAGCCTTTGTATGGCTATCATTATCTCAAACGCCCCTATGTGTTGACGCCGCGCACAGCGGTTGAAGTGTCCGAGCCAAGTTTTGTAGATCAGTCTGGCAACACTTTGCCCGCCGACGCGTTAGCAAAAGATATTGTAGAAAGCATCTACGACATAAAATTACGCCCTGGTATTTTGTATCAACCTCACCCTGTGTTTGCCCGGCAAGCAGACGGTCGCTTTAGCTATTGGCCGCTCGAAGATCAAGGGCTAAAAGATAAGTTTGTGATCGGTGATTTCAAACAAACGGGTACGCGTGAATTAACGGCGTTTGATTATGTCTACGCGATTCGTAGACTGGCGAGCCCACGTGTGGCCTCGCCTATTTTTTCAACACTCGCTGATCACATTGTTGGGCTGCAGGCCTACGGCAAACGCTTGCGAGAAATCGACACCGCGCTGCGTAAAGATTTTCCGCCTGGCTCTAGAGATTTGCCGTGGCTTGATTTGCGTGAGGCTGGCTTCTTGGGCGTCGAGGCCCTTGACGAGCACACTGTACGTATTCGCGTCAAAGGCTTGTATCCACAGTTCAAATATTGGTTGGCGATGACGTTTGTTGCACCCATCCCCTGGGAGGCAGATCGCTTTTATAGCCAGCCTGGCATGGCGCAACGTAATCTGTCTTTGAACTATTGGCCCGTGGGCACTGGGCCCTACATGCTGGCTGAGTCTGTGCAAAATCGTCGTCACGTCTTGGTGCGTAACCCTAATTTTCGGGGTGAACCTTACCCTTGCGAAGGTGAACCTCAAGATCGTGCAGCCGGGTTATTGGCCGATTGTGGCAAGCGCACGCCGTTTATCGACAAGATTATTTTCAATATTGAAAAAGAAAGCATCCCCTTGCAAGGTAAGTTTTTGCAAGGCTATTACGACATCCCACAGGTTGATCGTGGCGATGCCGGGGTAGCCATGCTAGTGGCAGCAGGCGATTCGGCAGCAAAAGCGACACTCTATGCCAAGCATGGTATCCAATTACCCACCACCGTTGAAGCGCAAATGCAGTATTTTGGTTTTAACTGGAAAGACCCAGTCGTGGGCATGGGCGATACGCCTGAGCGGCAAATGCGTAATCGTAAGTTGCGCCAAGCGTTAAGCATTGCCTTTAACTGGGAAGAGTACGTTGCCATTTTTCAAAATGATCAAGCGCAGGTCGCACAGGGGCCGATACCGCCTGGGATCTTGGGGTACCGAGCAGGCGTCGAGGGGATCAATCGCGTGGTCTATGACGTCAAAGACGGTAAGCCAGTACGTAAATCGATTGAGCAGGCGCGCGCCTTGTTGGCCGAGGCGGGCTACCCCAACGGGCGCGACGCGCAGACTGGCGAACCCTTGGTACTGCATTTTGATTCAGCCAGTGGTGTAGGGGGCTCTAGTCCAACGCTTGACTGGATGCGACGTCAGTTTGCGTTACTGGGTGTGCAGTTTGACGTGCGTTCAACCGACTACAACCGTTTTCAAGAAAAAATGGCGCGCGGTGTGGCGCAAATGTACATGTGGGGTTGGGTGGCTGATTACCCTGATGCCGAAAACTTTTTGTTTTTACTCTATGGCCCAAATATCAAGGCCGGTAAGGGTGGTGAAAATGCCTCAAATTATGTGAACCCTGCGTACGATGCCTTGTTTGAAAAAATGCGTGACCTGCCCGATGGTATTGAAAAAGAACAAGTGATCGCGCAGATGATTCAGTTGCTGCAAGACGATGCGCCGTGGATGTTTGGTTTGTTTCCAAAGTCAGGTGGGGCGTTTCAACAATGGGTGGGCAATGCAAAGCCAACTCAGATGGTACGCAACACCTTGCAGTATATGAAGATTGATCCCGTACTGCGTAGCAAAAAAATTGCTGAATGGAACCCGCCTGTGTGGTGGCCCTTAGTCTTGTTTGCCTTGCTATTGTGTGCCATCGTTTGGCCCGCTTGGCGTGCGGTGCGCCGTCAAGATCGACAGACGATCTTTGGTGATGCCGCGAAAGAGGGGGCGCGATGATTGGTTATATTTTGCGACGCCTGCTATACGGCGTGCTGATTTTGTTAGGGGTGAATCTCTTCACCTTTATTTTATTTTTTGCAGTCAATACGCCCGATGACATGGCACGCTTAGCCATTGGTGGGCAACGCGTCAGCGCTGATGCGGTCGAAAAATGGAAAATAGAACGTGGGTACGACAAGCCTTTATTTTTGAACGTTAAACAAGAGGGCGTGAAGAAATATACCGAGACGATTTTTTATCAGC
>CAMCII010000420.1 GCA_945874505.1 Bordetella parapertussis
CGCGCGGTACCGCTTGAATACCGGCGCGCATAATTTCTGAAAAGTAAGCCGCTTCAAATAATGAAAAGGTAACAAGTGCCGACATGAACGCCCCAACGGCCATTGGGCGTTCAGAGCCCAACACCCATTGCCCAATGTAGGGCAGCAAAAAATAAAACCAAAAGATGACTAAAACTAAGGGCAGCGAGCGAATAATGTTGACATAGGTGGCGGCAAACTTTTGCAGCACCACAAATTTTGATAAGCGCATCAGCGCCAGGATGGTGCCTAAAACAATGCCAGCCCCAGTCGCTAAGG
Organism: Bordetella parapertussis; assembly: GCA_945874505.1. Lineage (GTDB taxonomy): Bacteria > Pseudomonadota > Gammaproteobacteria > Burkholderiales > Burkholderiaceae_B > Zwartia > Zwartia parapertussis_J. Next base: position 298 of record CAMCII010000420.1, read on the forward strand.
CAGTCAACATTAGGGTGAACGACATGCCCTCTTTAAACAGATAAGGCCAACTGCGCGCGATCACATCAAAATCAAACTGACTAAACATGGCGCGCCTTTAGTGAACAACCACGTTGGCCGACGTACCCAGATAGCCTGGTACCGCGATCGATTTTTCAAGACGCCGCATCAGTATCGTCACAATCATGTTTGTAAACAGATACAGCAAGGTTGCCACAGTAAAGGCCTCAAAGACTTGAAACGAGAACTCTTGCATCGAACGTGCACGCGCGGTGAGTTCCATTAAGCCGATGGTTAAAGCAACCGACGTATTTTTGATCGTATTCAATAACTCAGAGGTCAGCGGTGGAAAAATAATCCGAACCACCATCGGCATTAACACGTAGCGATACGTCTGTGCGGTGGTCATACCTAACGCAGTGCTCGCCATGCGCTGCCCCACTGGCAGAGACTCAATACCGGTACGAACCTGCTCGGCGACGCGCGCCGACATAAACAAGCCAACTCCTAACACCCCGTTATAAAACGCGGCGTTAGGTAATTGCTTGAGCCAGTCACCGAAACGCTCGGGGACTAGCTCGGGAACAACGAAATACCATAAGAATAATTGCACCAGCAACGGTATGTTGCGAAAGATCTCAACATATGCATTGCCAACAAGACGACCAGTGCGACTTGGCAGTGTGCGCAGCACACCAATCGTGACACCGAGCAACAACGCAATCATCCAAGCAAAAAATGCTGTGGTCAGCGTCCACATCAGACCGGAAAGCAGCATCTCGAGATAGGTGCCTTTACCTTCAGGCGACACCTCAAACAAGATGCCCCAATTCCATTGGTAATTCATGCTGCGATCCTGTTGTGGCGCCGTGACAAACAGCTTAAAGAAGAATAATCAAACTGCTTGATACCGTAGCGCTTTATTTAAGATGGCGTTGCAATAAACGGCAGACTATCGAGGGGCTTAGCTGGCCTAAACAGAATACCGAAGACCTCAATAATAAAGAGCTTGTCGATATTCTGCCTTACTCTCAACAATCAATAGCTAGCTGGATCAGGATTATTGGTTGGGTTCGCCAACGCTTTCTTCATTTTGTCGGTCATTGGCTGATTCAAGATCAAACCTTTAGGTGGTACGGCCTTATCAAACCACTTTGAATACAAGGCTGGCATCTCGGCCGACTTGTAAAGTTTGCTTGCGGCAGCAGTTGCCATCTTGTTAAACGGTGCATCGTTACGCGGCATCATGAAGCCATAAGGCTCGGGATTTGAAAGTGTGTCGCTCGAAATCGCGAAATCACTTGGCTTTTTAGAGCCTGCAACCAACCCTGCCAACAAAATATCATCCATCACAAACGCAGCAGCACGACCCGTCTCAACCATCAAAAAGGCTTCAGGGTGATCTTTAGCCGCCAAGATTGTCAGCCCAAGGTTTTGTGCAGTATTGGCTTCTGAGATTTGCTTGAGATTGGTTGAGCCAGCAGTCGACACAACAGTTTTGCCCTTCAAACTAGCCAGATTAGTAATACCTGAACTCTTTTTGTAAACAAAACGGGTGGCAGTCAGGTAATAGGTCGGGCCAAACGCAACTTGCTTTTGGCGCTCGGCGTTGTTGGTGGTTGAACCGCACTCGAGATCAATCGTGCCGTTCGCCATCAAGGGAATGCGGGTTGCCGAAGTGACCGGAGCCAACTTGACTTGCAAATTAGGTAACTTAAGTTCTTTTTTGATTTCATTGACAATGTACATGCAGATATCGACGGCATAGCCAATCACTTTTTGCTGATCGTCGAAGTACGAAAAAGGCAACGACGCATCGCGATGACCAACGGTAATCGTGTTGGTCTCTTTAATTTTTTTAAGCGTGCCTGTTAATTCTTGAGCAACTGCTGTGCTACCAATCACGACTGTCGCAAGTACAACCAGCCCGTGTTTAAGGGTTTGACGAAACATGTTTAGACTCCGGTAGATTTCGGGATAGCACTGCATTTAAACCTGTTTCAGGCAAAAAATTAAAAACAGCACCGCTTAGATGATTAAACGCTAATCATCCAACCCCTATTTTGCACTGCAACAGGGTATTTACGCTAGCGGGTTCGCCCTAATCGACGTTAATTTTCGCTTTTTCGACGGTCGCTGCCCAACGCATTACAACGGCGCAAAGCCAAGAGCTTGGCGAAAACGGTTTTTGATATAAACGCCATCGCGCGACGGCAGAGCACGTGGCAGATCGTCTGCTTTGACATAAACCTGCGCAAACGCCACACCAGCACGGGCCAAGACATTCTGTTGAATCGTTTTAACGTCGCTTGCCTCTCTGACTTTGAACGAATTCGCGATGCCACAGCCCTTCGCGACTGCAGTCAGGTCAGTGCCCAAGCTGCTGTGGCTATGCTGCATACCCGTTTCGCCAAAATGACCGTTATCGAGCACGACGATAGTGAGATTTTTAGGCTGCTGCGCGTTAATCGTTGCCAACCCACCCATCCCCATCAATTGCTCGCCGTCGCCCGTAATCACTAGAACCGACTTGCTCGGTTGCGCTAAGGCTAAGCCAAGACCAATCAAAGCCGCGCCACCCATGGCACCCCACATATAGAAGTTTTCAGCGCGATCCCCTGCCGCGAAGATGTCATAGTTCGACGAACCTAAGCCAGGAACAACCAAGACCCCGGGGCACAGGTCGATAAGTTCTTTGACAAAAGCACGACGCTCGATCGTGCCAGAAAAAGCTGGAATATTGCTCATGATGTTTCCTATCTAAAAGAGTTAGCCTGTTGAAATTGATGTGATCAGCGAGTGCTTAATTGCGCACCCATTTTTTTCGACCAATCAAGCTTTGCGATAACAAAATCGCAACACGCTCACCCGCTACAAACACTGAATCTAGCGCTGCACTCACAACATCTTCGACTTCGTCTGGCTTACTCACGCGAAGCACCGTGATGCCCATGGCCTCCATCACGCCTTGCGTCGCACGACTCATCGGAACTTGCCACGGATTGAACTCAGCGTACTCACCACGCATGGTCACAAGTGTCAAAAACGGAATCCGGCAACTATCGAGCAACGACATCATGTTGATACAGTTACCCACGCCACTACTTTGCATCAGCAAAGCATGACGATCGCCGCCCAACCAAGCTCCGGCTGCGATCGCAACACCCTCTTCTTCGGTAGTCAAGACAATGCCTCGCATCTCTGGATCAGCGTGCACACGCCGAATCACATGGGCATGACCCGCATCAGGCACATAAGATACCTGCTTGATGCCGCCTTTTTTCAAGACATCAAAAATATCGTCT
>CAMCII010000421.1 GCA_945874505.1 Bordetella parapertussis
TCAACTGTGGAAGGTACACGAGGCGCACCTGCGTGATGATCGCACAGGAAAAGTTCATATCCTGCGCACAAATACTGCGGATTGGGCCAACACTGCGCTGGGCAAATTGCTAGACCTCGAATTTACGCACTAAATGGCAGAAGTCAGGAGTAATCAAACCTCTCTAGGGTCTTATCGCCCGAGACTTGCGCTTTGCGTAACCGCTGTCCAAATTGACGCTGATCGCGTCGAGCAATCTCGTCCTCTACCAGCAGGCTTAGAAAGTCGGGATAGGCGAGCTGAGATTTAATCGCTTGTTGGTTTCTGGCTGCAAGTGAGTCGAGCATGCCAGACAGGCGTAGTTGTTTAAGCATGGGTTCGAGCTGGGGCATGGGATTCATTGAAGGTTCCTTATGAGTCGGTCGGTTGGGTCAGGTCAAAAAAATTGGGATTACGCGTCATGAGTTCAGCTCCGCCGGGTTCATGAGACTTGCGGCAGTGCGACTAAAGCGCCCCTCGCCGCGATACGGAGCCTCAAGGTCAATGGCATCAATCAGATCAAGTTGCTGGTGGTCAATGCCGCAGTTGAGAATTTGTTTAACCGTTTTGTACTGAGGTGCACCGTAGCGCAGGGCACGTGCACAAGCGGCCTCGAGTCGGGTTCGGCCATAAGTCTTACGCAGTTTGAGCAAGGCCTGAACGGCGCGCAGTTGATCCAAGACTTCATGGGCAAACAGCTCTTGCACCAGTTGTAAACAGGCGGGGCCAATCTCTTGGGCTTGCTCCAAGCACCACTGAGGGTGGCGCATCAAGTAGGCCTGAGCGCTTGGCGGTAAGTGACCCTCAAGCGTGGACTTAGCGCCCAGCTTATGCAGCCTGGGGTGAGAGGCGATTAGTCCATGATCGTGATACATCCGCAGCACGGTTGCGGTGACCTCGATCCAGAGCACTTGATTCACCCATTTAAAGGGTGCCGAGTAGTGGCAGTACTCGAACTGAACGTGGCAGTTCGGGTGCAACTTGGCCTTAGCCCAGCGTGCGCATTCGGGGGGCATCTCTGGCAGCGGTTTTAACAAAGCCTGTTCAGTCTCTGCAAATAATGTCAGCGGACGCTCACGCGTGCTGCCGTGAATTCGGTTGCCCGCCTCACCTCTGATCCAGACCTTTAGCTGTTCATTTGCATGTTCTACACTGCAAAAGTCTCGCAAGGGCACGAAATTGTTCTTGACGTATTTGACCCCCGATTCGACGCGGCCTTTTTTTTGGGGGTCCTCCACAGGACAGGGGTCAATCAGAAACGAGTACCCTTGGGCAAACTCGGCATAAGAGCGCTGCACTGTAGGCTCGTAATAACAGGCTTTAACGATAGCGGCCTTCAGGTTATCAATGCGCACCTTTTTAGGCACACCGTTAAACCATTCAAAACCGTGCCGATGACAGGCCAACAAAGTCTCGATGCTTTGGTTAGTCACAATCTCTGCATATTGATGCCGACTCCAGGCCAGCGTCATGACAAAGATCCAGGTCTTGAAGGTTTGTTTGCTCTTGCGATCTGTAATCAATGGGCCTGCACCGAAATCGACCTGCACCATCTCACCGACTTCAAAGTCGAGCTTGATTGTGAGCTCAGGCAGCTCAGGCGCCTCTCGGTGCAAAAACCGATAAATCGAGTGCACGCTACCGGTAAAACCATGACGTTCATGCAACGCACGGCGAATCGTCGTGGCGTTGATGTTCTGGCCGTGCCACTTCAGGATCTCAGCGCGATAAGCCTCTACGCTCGAGACATTCTGTACGCCCGTGCGCGGCGGTTTAAAAAACTTAGCCAAAACTGAATCGTCTGGCACGACCGCGCTCGGGTTTAACCAGCCCTGCGCTAGTGCTGTCGTGCGTATGTTGTTGACAGTCGTTCGGCCTAACTTAAGTGCCGAGGCAACCTGTCTGGCTGACTCTTGTGTGCGCAGGCGTTGGATTGCTTGCCGTATCTGGTACATCTCAAACCTCCTATATGACATTGCGCTCTCCCAGTGAAAAACTGGAAATTAACGCGATCAAGAAGTTCAAGACCGGAAAACTCTTACCAAACTGGCCTCATCTGGCCGCGAACCCACTGGCCTGTTCTGGCCGCAAATGGAGTGGCCTCATCTGGCCGCAACTGCCCTGGCTCGTTCTGGCCGCAACTCAAATGGCTCTATGTGGCCGCAAATTCACATGTGAAGCGCGTTCACTTGAGAGCGAGGCAATAGCTTTGAGTTTGCCCGCTTGAATGTGGGGTAACGATGAGGCCATCGTATCCACTGCCAACAGAATATGACCGCCCAGCAAATCATTCATCGCAGGCCCACTGCCTTTGTACGACACTCCAGTGATATCAATTTGCGCGCGCTGCTTAAAGAGCTCTGCGGCTAATTCAAGCGCGTTGGCGCCGTAACCCCAAGTGAGTTTGCCCGGCGCTTGGCGAGCCGCGTCGATCAAGTCTTTAAGATTGTTATACGGTGCAGACGGATTCGCCAAAATCAACCATGGTTGTGTAAACACCGCTGCGACCGGAACAAAATCGCGTTGCATGTTGTAAGGCAGTTTTGGATACAACGCTTCGTTGACCGCAGTGGTGGTGCTGCTTGCAAAGGTAATGGTGTAACCATCAGGAGGGGCTTCTTTGCCAACTAGCATGCCTGGGATACTAGCCCCACCACCTTTGTTATCAACAAACACTGGTTGACCCCAGCGCTGCGTTAAACGCTCGGCCAACAAACGCGCGATGATGTCAGTGGCTTGCCCCGCTGGAAACGGCACCACCAAGCGCACGGTTTTGTTGGGATACACCGCTTGCGTTTGAGCGATTGATTGCGCCGATGTCAGCGTCAAGAGCGCGAGGACGCCGACGTTTAATACTTGCAGAATTCGTTTCAAAGCTTGCCTCTGTTTTATGGTGGTTTTTATGTGAATTTACCCCGAGGCGCCTCTATTGGCGAGTAGAGCTGCGTTTGGCTGAAGTATGTCAACTATGCTATAGTCTTGGACATCGCTGAGTTTGCGCGGCATTTGTCTTTTTTATAAAAACACAATAACCGACTGATTTTCAACGACAATTCCCTGATAGCTCAGTCGGTAGAGCGACGGACTGTTAATCCGCAGGTCGCTGGTTCGAGTCCAGCTCGGGGAGCCAAATATATCAATTACTTAGCCCAACTTTACGGTCGGGCTTTTTGTTTTTGACTTGTCCCATGTGTCAAAAATTTTGCCACTGTGATTCAATACAGTTATGAGATTGAACCCTGCGCAAATTGAGATGATCCGCAACACGGCACAATTGGTGTTTGGAGATATCGTGCGCATCACCTTATTTGGCTCTAGAGTCGACGATCACGCCAAAGGTGGTGATGTTGACCTCATGGTTGAAGTGGGGGGCATTGTCGATGAGCCTGCGCTCTTCAGCGCTAGGGTGGCCAGTCGTATATCTCGTTCCATGAATGGACGCAGGGTTGATGTGATTCTCAAGGCCCCGAATTTAAAGAATCAGCCGATCCATGAAATTGCGACTCGCACTGGAGTCATCTTATGAAACTGGATGAAGGGCTTAAACTTCGATTGCAGTTTCTGAGCCGCGTAGTCAAAAAAG